>NZ_JBQKLN010000052.1:0-26838 GCF_052116205.1 Prevotella sp. Sow4_E9_plate
AGCGATTTCTCGACAGATATTCACCAGCGGAGCCAATTGCTATGTTTCACTCAGAATGACCACACTGGTCATGCTGGATTCAAAATATGCCCCTTTTTAAAGTGGGCTCATGGATGGATGCCACCCTAATTGGCGAGGTGACCATGGTAAAAATTGGTTTAAGCAGACGCTAGAGATTGAGGGTAATAAGAACAATGACCTGTCTAGTCAATTGTATCATTTCATCCTAGACAACAAGGCTGGTGAAACTCCCACCTTCCATGCTAATTTCATGGGCAACAGTCTCTCTTATGTATGGGATAGGATGAAGAATGAGTTCTTCATTACGGGGAAAAATCAGAACTTTCAGATTACAGGATCCATCATCTCACCCACCATCATTGATGGAAAAGGAATAAAATATTCCTTCAACGCAAAGGAGGAGAGTAGTCCAGAGGGATATTTGGTTGACCCAGAAATGGTGTATCAGGATTATACGCTATTTCTTACAAAAATAGAATCTCCCACAGGACATACCATACAACTCAGATATGTCGACAACGGTACTATAACCTCTGTATATAAAATAACAGAAAACTTATACAGCCATGAATATCCAGTAAATGCTATTGGTTCGAGCTATCGTGAAGTCAAGCCAGAAGGTTCAAACCTTCTGGATCGTAGCCTCTCACAATTATATCGGACAAAAGCTCTTCGTCTCTCGGAAATAGAATCCGACGAAGCATTGGTAAAGTTCATCCCATCCAGTGACTTTCGTAAGGATCTGGATGGGAACAGTCGCAAACTGTCAAAGATAGAAATCTACCAAAAGAATGGTTCTCAGAAAAAACTATTGAAGTCCTTTAGTTTCAGCTCCAGTTATTTTTCTAAAGTAACCACTGGAGGCAACACTGTAAAGGATTTATTTGACAATCTAGGCAACTCGTCCATTTACAACGGATGGTTTGCCTCTGACGACTTTATGTATTATAGACTGCGACTGGACAGTTACAGCGAGGAGGATTCGAATGGCAAACAAGTGGCAAAGTACTCGTTTGGCTATAATAACGGGTTGCCTTGTAAGGCTTCCGCAGCCATTGATTATTGGGGATATTACAATGGGGAGGAAAACTTCAACGGTCGTTACCACACCCTTCTTCCAAAACATTGGGATGAGTTGACTTCAGACGTAGAAGATGGTTTCCCTAAAACGGTATATTTTACAGGTGCAGACCGACGTTTCAATGAAAACTGTGCCTCTGCGGGAATGCTCTCTTTCATTACTTATCCGACAGGAGGAACTACAAGTATCACTTATGAAGGGCATCGCTTCTCCAACTATAAGTATTTCGACGCTGCAAAGACGACAAGCGGAAAAAGTTTCAAGGATGTGGACATCTATGCCACCAATCAAAGCTATGGAAAGGTTAGTGGGGCATCATTAAACGAAAGTACGTTTAATATATCAGAAGAGGGGATATACAAGATGACCCTAAGCTACATGATATCCAACCTTGCCGAGCAGCCTTCCTGGCGATATATTCTAAGCAACCCTCTTCAGTTGTATCATTATAGCACCATTTATGACAGAAATGGTCCACATGAGGTGGTTAGTGCTTGTGATGTGCTGAGCGCAGTTCCAAGCGACACTGTGGGGACAAGAAACATAACAAAATCAAGGACATTAACTCTTTTCCCTGGGAAGTACAAACTGATGATTGCTGGCGGGGCATCATTAAACATTGGAGTGTGTCCCCAGCAATATTACCAGATAAAAGGCAATATCAAACTAGAAAAATCCACGTATACCTCCATCGGTGCAGGCGTGAGGGTAAAGTCCATATCTGAAAATGATGGGAATGGAAACTTTACTACGACAAATTATCGATACACCTATCCTGACTTAACTTCCTCAGGACGATTGTCAGTCCCAGCCATCTATGCAAGAAGAAAAATCTTGGTCTACCAAAATGAAATGTATCAAGATGCAGGATCGAACCAGATAAAACCTGCAACAGCTAAAGAAATTCGCTATGCGGAAGTGAGCGGCAACAATGCAGTTCCAGATGTGCCTGTGGTAGGCTACGAGAGGGTCACCGTCAAACAGGAAAGCAATGGAACGACAAATGGTAAAGAGGTTTTTACTTACAGAAACAGACCTTGGGGCATCAACATGCTTACCTATTGCCGTCAAGTACCCGACCCGAGAAATGGCATGTTGCTTTCTGATAGCGTGTTTGATTCCAAGGGAAAACTTATCAAGACAACAGACAACAGTTATAAGTGGAGATGTGTTGACTCCCGACTTCTAAGTGCGGTCATCGAGAACATCTACAGTGGGCCAAACGAGGTTACTGGTGGAAATGCTTTGGCGTCAGAAAATGCATATGCTGATGCCTTAGGAGGAGGATGCATGCAAATATATCTATATCCATCGGTCCAGTTCGCCTTGGCTTCTTCCAATTCCAGCCAAAAAGAATATCATGGTGATAACTGTGTTACCATAAAAACTAGTACCCAGTATGGACAGACCAACACCTTGGACTCCATCTCGGTCCAGAGCCAGTCTGAGACAGGAACAACTGTCACAACAGAAACTTTCTATCCCCAGAATGCTCTTTCCCAAGCCAATATGAAGACTTTGGCAGACAAGCACATCACCGAGATTCCCATAGAATGTCTGACATCAATATCAAATGAGGACGGCACTTACGTCATCGGCTCCCAACGATATTTATATGACAACAATGGCAATATTATCACGGAATACTCGTTAGATACAGAAAGATCCATAACAAGGAGTTCGTTTAGTCTGTTAAAGGACAACTATGCCTTCTCCTCATTCAAAGCCAACGCTGTGTTTTCTTACAATTCATCAGGAAAACCTCGTGTGGTAAAGGAAAACAACTGCGATGTGGTCACCTATATATGGGGGTATTACAGCAATTACCCCATTGCCGTGATAAGAGGTGCAGACTACCCTGTGGTAAGGGACCTTCTTGGAGGGGACTCTGCTGTAAAAGCATTGGAAACGGCTCCATCTCCAACGATAAGCGCAAGGGAATTACACAGCAAATTATCCAAGTTGGCAGGCTGCTGCGTATCAACCTATAGTTTCAATCCACAAATAGGGATGGTTGAGATGATTTCTCCAAATGGAGAATCTACGACATATACCTATGACGCTTTCAGCAGATTAGCTGCCATCAAGGATCATAACGGCATTGTGTCCTCATCATTCAAATACAACTACAAACAATAAGCTTATGATGAATAAGATTAACTTTCGATGCTTATTTTTGTTGACATGGTTTGCCGCCCTGTCAACAAAGGCCCAAGTGTCTTCAGAGAACTACATTCTGACGACGGAGCGCATCAGCGACACGCAGGTCCTCTCCACCACGGTATACTATGATGGCTTGGGAAGACCCTTCGAGATGGTGGAGCAAAAGAAGACTCCAGATGGAGCCAACCTGATACATCTCCAAGAATATGATGGACTAGGACGTGATTGGAAGACATGGTTGCCTGTCAAGGGCACCGACGATTTCCTCAGCATTTCTGCGGCTCACTCCCAGGGAAATAACCAATATAGGGATAGCCATGCCTTCTCTCTAAAAGAATATGATGAAAGCCCACTCAATCGTATAAACACAGTGGAGGGAGTTGGAGCTGAGTGGACTAGCCATCCCGTAAAGAAAGACAATCTCGTAAACACCTCTAAATATCCGTTGAACTGCAAATACTACCGTGTCTCCATGCAAGGACAGTTGCAAGACAAAGGGTATTATCCTGAGGGTAGGCTCTACGTTACCAAGACCACTGATGAAAATGGCAATGAGAGCTACGAGTTCAAGAACATCGCTGGCAACGTAATTCTCAAGCGTACCATCTGCTCCATTGATGAGGCAGCCGATACCTATTATATATATGATTACCGTGGAAACCTGGCATTTGTGCTTCCTCCCAATTATCAGGAGGAGCCGTCACTTGACCTCTATGCCTACCAATATAAATATGATGGGCAGGGGAATTGTACCTGGAAGAAGCTGCCAGGTTGCGAGCCTATCTACATGAAGTATGACCTCAGCGGAAGAATGATATTCTTACAGGACGGAAACCTGAGAAAACAAGGACTTTGGGAGTTCTATGTCTATGACAAACTTGGTCGACTGGCTGTGCAAGGAACTACTGCATCTACAAGTGATGTCAGTAAAATCCATGTCTATGCGCTATACACGGGGGCAGGCATCCTGGACGGTTACCAACTGAATGGCACTACGATTACCGCCAAGTCCCTGCTCATTACCAATTTCTATGATGACTATACTTTCATAGAGAAGCAAAACGCCTCAAAGCAGAGCATTTTGTATCTGAACGCAGCCCAAGCATTGGACGCAGCGTTCCCTTCCAACAGCTCCCCCAAAGCAAAGGGATTCTTAACTGGGAAGAAGGTATATACAACAGATGGTACGAATAGACATGAAATCTCCTCTATGTACTATGGTTTAAAGGGAAGAGTGGTACAAACACATTCCTGCAACTTGCTTGGAGGAAGTGAACATTTCTACTCCTCTTATAACTACATAGGTTCCCCTTTGAAAACCAAGCACATTCATAGCGCAAGTGGCAAGAAAGCCATACAGGAATGCTACGAATATGCCTATGATCATGCTGGAAGACAGACAATAGTTAGCTATGCCATCAATGGCTCCGCCAAAAAAGTCTTATCAACAACAGAATATGACGATTATGGAAGAATCGCCAAACAGACATTATTGGGCAAAGAGTGCATCAACAACTCCTACAACATCCGGAGCTGGAAGACTGAGATAAGTAGCACAAACTTTACCCAAACGCTTGCCTATAACAAAACAAATGGCTTTGTTATACCTGGGACCGCACAGTACAATGGCAATATATCAGCCATGAGTTGGAAAACTGGAAACAACATAGAGAAAGGCTACAAGTTCTCCTACAACCGTCAGGACATGCTGACCGATGCCGACTATGAGGAAGGAGAATTCTTATCGGACAACATAGGTCACTATGACGAAAGCCTGTCTTATGACAAGATGGGAAACATCCTGTCATTGATACGCTATGGTTTGAGAGACGACAATAAATACGGGCTCATTGACAACCTTAGCTATGGCAACAACGGCAATCAGCTTACCAAGGTTGATGATACGGTGAGTGGTCCATATTATGCAGGTGCCTTCCACTTTGTGGATGGTACGAAGGAGGCTACGGAGTATAGCTATGATGCCAATGGCAACATGGTGAAGGACAAGAACAAGGGGATTAGCTCGATATCATACGACATCAACAACTTGCCACAGAAAATATTATATAATGATGGAAGGAAAGCTAGTTACGTATATGATGCTGAGGGAAACAAGCACTCCGTTCAATATACACTAACGGCAATGACCAACACATTGCCTCAGATGCCAGTCATGCAATCTGCAGATGCAGCATCAGCAAATGCAGTAAATGGGCAAAAGGTAATCAACTATTGTGGAAACATCATTTATGACGGTGATGAGACGATTGTACTGAATGACGTAGGCTATGCCAAGTATGACAAAGGCGGCAACCTCTCATTCCATTATTATCTCAAAGACCATCTGGGCGATAACCGTGTTGTTGTGAACGAAAGCGGTGCTATCGAACAAATCAACGATTACTACCCTACAGGTGCATTGATGGGGAGCAGCACGAATGGCGATGTTCAGAGATACAAATACAATGGTAAGGAACTGGACCGCATGAATGGCTTGGATTGGCATGACTATGGGGCTAGGAACTATGATGCGGCTATCGTTATTTGGAACACATTAGATAAGCTAGCAGAAAAAGATTATTCACATGCCCCTTATGGATATTGCGGTAATAATCCTATGCGATATCTTGATATAAAGGGGCATGAAAAGCTAGACGCTCTATCGCAGAAAGCTAGAAATTATAAAAGACTAGAGCCTGAAATAAAAAACTTTAAGGATGATCCAAATGTCATAAACATCTGGGCGCATGGGTATGATAATGGGAATAGTATTATTCTAAACAAAGAAGTAGTAGATAACGCTGAAAGATTTGAAAAATTTCTAGAGTCAAATAGCTTTATATGGAAAACTAGAGAAGGTAATGCACCTATAACAATAGTATTACATAGCTGTTCTGCTTCTAAGTTTGCAAAAGCTATATCAAATAGTAAGAAATTTGACAACGTGATTATTATTGCTCCAACGACTCCAGTTAATGTGACAACCGGAAAGAATACCAAAAGTTATCTAGGCTCATACCTCACAAATAATGGAATTTGGAAAAGTTATAAAAATGGCAGAGAAATCAAATCATTGACATATGGGACATATGACTACCCTGGCTCTATATACCCTAGAATAAAATTTAATTTAATAAAGGAACTATCTAATAATATAAATGTATGGAAAAAATAAAACTTGTATTAGGTATTTTATTGGGATTTACTCTTTCATTTTTTAATGCTTCTTTGCTTAAAAATAGTACAACAAAAACGGATGAGCAATACATTGTTACCAATAGCAGAAATGTATTCATATTGGATTCTGTAGAATTTAAACTTACCGCAGACTCTATTCTTCTATATGGAAACGAGAACTCATATACGGAACTCTTATATCATTATGGAAGTATTCATAATGGTTCTAAAGAACTCTTATATTATGCATTAATTATGGCAGACAAATATTCTTATCCCGAAGCTTCTTATAATATTTTCGGCATTATTAAAGATTTTAATAAGAACAACACTTTATTATTGTCTGAAATGATGAAATATTACTTATTGTATGGGGCAAAAAACGGAAGTTCAAGTTCTTGTTTTCAATTAAAGGAATATTATGAAAAAGGAATATTATTCGAAAGAAATCAGAGAGAAGCAAAATTCTATGAGAATAAGATAAACAAAATTTATTAGACAAAATGGACAAAATAAGAAATATGCATAATGTTGCCTTAGGCATCATTATAGGTTTGTTCTTGGGGGGAATTTTTCAAGCACGCCCTAAGTTTGAATGGAATTTGGGAGTAAAGCAACCAGTCATCCCTCAATGGAATATTAACAAGATAAAATCTGCAATTATTAAAGAGAAGAGCATAAAAGATTATGAATTACTTAAAGAATTATCTGGCGGGCATTTAAAAAAAGAAGACATTTTCTATGGTTTACTTATGAATGAATACCACCCTAACGATACCACTTACAAAGACCTAAGAAATGTCTTGGTTGAAATCTACAATATCCCTCCAAAAGATACCATCACTTTGATGTGGGTAAAAAAACTTGATGATATGTACAAAAAAATAAATAAATAAAGAAATATGATTGTGATGAACAATAAAATGCTAGTTAAGCTTAATAAGCAAACTATTAATTATCCAAGATTAAATAAAAAACTTTCAAAAATCTTGGATGAAGGAGTAATATGGGTTAACAATTGCTATATTCTGCAATATTTCTATAAAGTGAATCAGCACTATTCTTTAGAAAACTTTGAAGATTATACAGCATATGAATGCTTCATGAATGGTTTTCATGTTGAGGATTATTGCGTTTGTAATACAATACAATATGCTTTTAGTTTCACGAATAAATTGGCTAGAATATTACAAGGTAAATGTAAATTCAAAATAATACTTTCTGTCAACAACCAAAATTGTTGTCACATTACTTTTCATTCACTTCATAATGAAGAAACGGAATGGGTAGTTATGGAACAATTAGATTCTTATTCAGAAAGTATTGCTGTTTTTATGTAACCCGCTCAAACAATTGTAGTCAAGCCCTAAAGAATTAGACTGTTTACGTATAAGAAAGGCATATTGTTCAAAATGTCTAAATTATAGTAGAACAAATAACAACTATAATGATTTTTTACAACTTTAGCTATTGAATTCAAGAAATAGAGCTTATGAAGTTAAGATTAATACATACATTATTTTTGTTGTGCATTTATCTAGGAATAAATGCGCAACAGAACATCTGTAATCATACATATCATATAGGAGACAAGATTGAGCGTCAGCAAGCCACCTTCAAACATTTTGACCAAAAAGAAAAAGGTGCTATTTGGGACTTGACAGACATCAATTTATCTGACAATGCCTCGTGGTTGACAATCACATCCAATCCTCAAGATGAAAATGGATTTATAATTAATGGACTCAATACCCGTTATTTTTGTCATCAAAACGAAACTAGCACATATTTGGATGGCTATGAGAACAACCAATCGAAAATTAGCTATAAACTAACAGACTTGATTGCTCCGCCTAATTTTGTACAGAACAGCATGACAACGGGGTATTTCAATGGATATGCCATATATTCAGAGTCAGTATATTCTCGTATTTATGGAACATATGAATGCCAAGTTGATGGGCTCGGTACAATGTTACTTCCATCAGGTGATACGATTACTGGTGTGACAAGGGTACATATCCAGAAACACACAGGACAACAATATCTCAAAAACATTGAGCATGCAAAGGCCTTACGCTTGCTGGTTGACAGTGTTAACATCTACACACATGATAGCATCATACAACATCTTGCAGTGGATTCCAATCTGGTAGAAACAAACATATACAGATGGTATGCACAAGGGGAGTCTTATCCGATTTACGAAACCTTAGACTCTCATGTTAAGGGTAACAATATTGGATTTAAAGTAGCTTATTATTACTCTCCACAATCATGGAAAGACAAAGACAATGAATACGAGAAATCAAGAGGTATTTCTCAGGGAGAGATATCAAAAGCTACCTCCACTGGTCGTCCCAGTATTTCCAGACATGTATTTTCTAATGGTACATTTATAGATTATTCGGTAAACGTGACTTCCGATGGTAATGTAAATGTTGTCATGTTCTGCTCTTCAAGAGCAAAGATAGATTGTAATATCCATACCATTGACGGAATAATGGTATACCAACAAAGGTTTGAAGATTCTAGCAAGAAGACATATAACATCTGTCTTCCTTTATCGTCTCATTCACATGGCATCTACATACTCTACATTTCTGTTAACGGACAGCAATTCTCAGAAAAGTTCATCTACAAGTAATCCACATATAAGTAGAAAAATACAAAGAATTATCGGAAAAATCGAAAATATTGCCTCAAAAGTGCTTTATATAGGAAAAAAGCATTATCTTTGCAGAAGATTTTCACAAAGAAAACATGGACAAGAACAAGTTTAGTCTATTAAGTAAAATAAAATACCCAGAAGATTTGCGCAAGTTGAGTATTGACCAGCTGCCGCAAGTTTGTAAAGAGTTAAGAGAAGACATTATCGACGAGGTTGCCGTAAATCCTGGTCATTTTGCCTCCTCTCTTGGTGTGGTTGAAATAACCGTAGCCCTTCATTATATCTTCAACACCCCTTACGACCGTATCGTATGGGATGTAGGACATCAGGCTTACGGACATAAAATCCTGACAGGTCGCCGCGACAACTTCTGTACCAACCGCAAGTTGCACGGCATCCGTCCATTCCCTACTCCTTTGGAAAGCGAATACGATACCTTCGCCTGCGGACATGCGAGCAATTCCATTTCCGCAGCACTCGGTATGGCTGTTGCTGCAAGAGAAACTGGAGAAACCAACCGTAATATCGTTGCTGTCATCGGCGACGGTGCGATGAGTGGCGGACTGGCTTTCGAGGGTTTGAACAATGTTTCGAGCACCCCGAACGATATGCTCATCATCCTCAACGACAACGATATGAGTATCGACAGGGCCGTAGGTGGTATGGAGAAATACCTTCTCAATCTGGATACCAATGAAACTTACAACAGGCTCCGCTTCAAGGCTTCACAGTGGCTACACTCCAAAGGGTATCTGAACGAAGACCGTAAAAAGGGAATCCTACGTCTTAACAATGCGCTGAAGTCTGCATTGAGCCATCAGCAGAACATCTTCGAAGGAATGAACATCCGATATTTCGGTCCGTTCGACGGTCACGATGTCAAGGAAGTGGCGAGAGTGCTGAAACAGCTCAAGCAGATGAAGGGTCCTAAGCTGCTGCATCTGCATACTACCAAAGGCAAGGGTTATAAACCGGCAGAGAAGAGTGCCACCATCTGGCACGCACCGGGTAAGTTCGACCCAGAAACAGGTGAGCGACTGATTAAGGATACCAGCAACCAGCCGACAAAATTCCAGGATGTCTTTGGCGAAACCTTGCTGGAACTGGCTCAAAAGAACCAAAAGATAGTAGGTGTGACTCCAGCCATGCCTACAGGATGCTCCATGAACATCATGATGAAGGCGATGCCTAACCGTACTTTCGATGTGGGTATTGCAGAGGGACATGCCGTCACCTTCTCTGGAGGTATGGCGAAAGATGGACTGATTCCTTTCTGCAACATCTACAGTTCGTTTGCACAGCGTGCCTACGACAATATCATCCATGATATGGCATTGCTCAATCTGCCGGTAGTCATCTGCCTGGACAGAGCGGGACTGGTAGGCGAAGATGGTCCAACCCATCACGGAGTCTTCGATATGGCAGCCCTCCGTCCGATACCGCATCTTACCATCGCTTCTCCTATGAACGAACATGAGTTGCGCAACCTGATGTATTCAGCACAATTGCCAAACCAGGGCAGCTACGTAATCCGCTATCCAAGAGGAAACGGTGTGCTGGTAGACTGGCGCAACCCGATGGAAGAAATCAAGACCGGTACCGGCAGAAAACTAAAGGATGGAAAGGACGTGGCTGTGCTCACCATCGGTCCTATCGGAAATGATGCTGCCAAGGCCATCGCCGAAGTAGAAACAGAAACAGGCATGAGCGTAGCCCACTACGATATGCGCTTCCTGAAACCTCTCGATGAAGACATATTAAAAGAGGTGGGAGAAAAGTTCAGCCGCATCGTTACCATCGAAGATGGAGTAAGGATGGGCGGAATGGGTTCTGCCGTACTCGAATGGATGAACGATCACGACTATCAGCCTCACATCACACGAATGGGAATACCAGATACCTTCGTGGAACATGGTACTGTGGCAGAACTGAGAGAAATCGTGCATCTGGATAAAGATTCAATCAAAGAAGCAATAAAGAAATGAAGATTATCATAGCTGGCGCATACGCCATAGGTACACACTTGGCGAGACTGCTGTCTCGCAGCAATGAAGAAATTACACTCATCGACGAAAGCGAAGAGCGACTGGCAAGCATCGGCTCAGACTGTGACCTGCTCACGATGGTAGGAAAGCCTACCAGTCTGAAGATTCTGCGTGATGCAGGAGCCGACTGTGCAGATCTTTTCATTGCTGTCACCCCCATAGAGAGTACCAATATCACAGCTAGCATCCTTGCCAAGAACCTGGGTGCAAAGCGTACAGTAGCCCGTGTTGACAATCCGGAATACATGGAGCCACAAGCACAGGAATTCTTCAAGAATCTGGGCATCAGCAAGCTCATCTATCCTGAGATGCTGGCTGCAGTAGATATCAATAACGGTCTGAAAATGAGTTGGGTTCGCCAGCGTTGGGATGTGCACGACGGAGCACTCGTCATGCTCGGCATCAAGCTGCGCGAAGGATGCGAAATCCTCAACGAACCGCTCAAGAACATCAGCGGTCCTAACGACCCATACCACGTGGTAGCCATCAAGCGAGGCAGCGATACCATCATCCCTGGTGGTAACGATGAACTGAAGCTCTACGACCTTGCCTACTTCATGACTACCCGCAACTATATTCCATATATCCGCAAGATTGTGGGCAAGGAACATTATGTAGACGTGAAGAACGTGATGATCATGGGTGGCGGACGCACTGCCGTAAGAGCCGTCAAGAAGATGCCTGAATACATGGAGTGCAAAATCATCGAGAAGGATGAGAACCGCTGCGAATATCTCAACGACATTCTGGACGAGAACAAGACCCTGATTATTCATGGTGATGGACGAGACATTCCATTGCTCACCGAAGAAGGAATCAGAAGCACCCAGGCATTCGTTGCCCTGACCGGCAATGCAGAAACCAATATCCTGGCTTGTCTTACTGCCAAGAGAATGGGTGTGCGAAAGACGGTTGCTGCCGTAGAGAATGTAGACTATGTGAGCATGGCAGAAAGTCTGGATATCGGTACCATCATCAACAAGAAGATGATTGCTGCCAGCTACATCTATCAGATGATGCTGGATGCTGACGTGATGAACGTCCGCTTCCTGATGAATGCCAATGCCGATGTGGCTGAGTTCATCGCCAAAGAAGGTTCCAAGGTTACCAAGAAACCGGTGAAAGACCTTGGTATGCCTATCGGTGTAACCATTGGTGGACTGGTACGCAAGAGCGAAGGTATGCTCGTTTCGGGTAATACCCAGATAGAACCAGGCGATTCGGTGATGGTATTCTGCCATAACATCAATATGAAGAAAATAGAGAAGTACTTTGTGTAATCAGCACACAAAGAACGATGATACAAAGGAAAATCAGATAAAATGATAAACAGTAAACTGATATACAAGGTCTTGGGGCAGCTGCTTTTCATCGAGGCATTCCTGCTCTTCATCAGTCTGCTGGTAGCCTATTACTATCAGCAGGATGATATTTTCGCCTTCATTGTGGCAACACTCAGCACCATCGGAGGCGGACTTATCCTGAAATGGAAGGGTCATGGAGCCGACAACTCGATGTCGCGCCGTGATGCTTACCTCGTGGTTTCGCTCTCATGGATTATCTTCAGTCTCTTCGGTACACTGCCCTTCATGGTAAGCGGCTACATCAACAACTTTACGGATGCCTACTTCGAGACGATGTCGGGATTCACCACCACGGGTGCCACCATTCTTGATGATGTAGAATGCTTCCCTCACGGTTTGCTCTTCTGGCGATCGCTCACACAGTGGATAGGCGGTCTGGGAATCGTGTTCTTCACCATCGCCCTGTTGCCATCGCTTGTAGGAGGACAGACCAAGGTGTTTGCTGCCGAGGCTACGGGTCCTATCAAGACCAAACTTCATCCCCGTCTTTCCACTTCGGCAAAATGGATATGGAGTATCTATCTTGTGCTCACCATTGCCTGCATCGTATCCTACTATGTGGCGGGAATGAACCTCTTCGACAGTTTCAACTATGCGATGACCACGACGGCAACGGGTGGTTTCTCTACCCACAACAGCAGTACCGAGTTCTTCCATTCACCAGCGCTAGAATACATCTGTACGTTCTTCTGCTTCCTATCGGGTGTGAACTTCACCCTACTTTATGCAGCAGTCATTAAGTTCAAGATCAAGGATCTGTTCAAGAACTCGGAATTCAAGTTTTATGCATTCCTGGTTGCGGCATTCACGGCTTTCATCATGGTAGAGCTGATGGCGATGCGCAACTACGATATGGAGCATGCCTTCCGCAGCGCCGTCTTCCAGGTGGTGTCATTCATCACCACCACAGGCTTGTTTAATGATGATGCTGCCCTCTGGCCTCATGTCACCTGGGTGGTATTGGCAACCTGCATGTTCTTCGGAGCCTGCTCGGGCAGTACGAGTGGAGGTTTGAAATGTATCCGCGCCGTGATGCTGGTAAGAATGGTGAAGAATGAATTCCGCCAGATTCTGCATCCTAACGCCGTACTTCCATTGAAGATTGATGGCGTGAACGTACCGATGCAGAAACGAGTCACCTTGCTCGCCTTCCTCACCACCTATCTCATCATCTGTCTGGTTATCTCCTTCACGATGATAGCCATGGGCATCGACAACACCAATGCCATCACCATCACCCTGAGCTGTGTGGGCAACGTAGGTCCTACGCTGGGCACGGAGATTGGTCCGACGATGTCGTGGAGCGAACTGCCGGATGTGGCAAAATGGTTCTGTTCGCTGATGATGCTCATCGGACGTCTGGAGATATTCAGCGTACTGGTAATCTTTACTCCTGCCTTCTGGAGAGAGAACTAGAGCTCAAGTGAAGAATAAAGAACGAAGAGTTCTATTACAATAGAACATTTTATCAACTAATTCCATAAAATTATGAAACCATTAAAATTTGAACCACTATTGAAGTCCACCATCTGGGGTGGAAACAAGATTATCGCCTTCAAGCATCTTGACATCAAACAGGAGAAAGTTGGCGAGAGTTGGGAAATCTCAGGTGTTCCTGGCAACGAGAGCATCGTAGCTGACGGCGAGATGAAGGGCAAGAAACTCAATGAGGTAGTTGCTGAGTTGAAGGAGAACTTCCTCGGTGCAGAGAACTACAAGCGTTTTGGCAACGAGTTTCCATTGCTTATCAAGTTTATCGATGCCAATACCGACCTTTCTATCCAGGTACATCCTAATGACGAAATTGCCAAGAAGCAGGGTAAGGAGCGCGGCAAGACCGAGATGTGGTATGCGCTGCCAAGCGAGCCGGATGCCAAGCTCTACAACGGCTTGAAGATGCAGATTACTCCTGAGCAGTACAAGGAGATGGTGGAGAATGATACCATCACCGATGCCCTGGCTCAGTATAACGTGAAGGAGGACGACTGCTTCTTTATCCCTGCCGGCAGAATCCATGCCATCGGAACAGGCTGTTTCGTTGCAGAGATTCAGCAGACCAGCGATGTAACCTATCGCATCTACGACTTCAAGCGCAAGGACAAGGATGGCAACTATCGCCAGCTCCACACCAAGGAGGCTGCCGAGTGCATCGACTACACCGTATTGCCAGACTATCGCCAGAACTACACTCCTGCCAAGAACCAGGGTGTTAGCATGGTACAGTGCCCTTACTTCACCACAGCCGTTTATGATCTCGATGAACCTATGACTTTGGATTATTCAGAGCTGGACAGCTTCGTGATTCTGATTGGCTTGAAGGGTGAGGCTAAGATTACCGACAACGAGGGTAACGAGATTACGCTCCAGGGTGGCGAGAGCATCGTAGTTCCTGCCTCTACCCAGACATTGAAGGTAGAAGGAACCTTGAAGTTCCTGGAGACATACGTATAAATTTAAAAGTAAAAAGGTAAAAGGGTAAAAAGGTAAAAAGAGCCTGGCGGAATGTCATCTGCCTGCTTTCTTTTTACCTTTTTACCCTTTTACCTTTTTACCCTTTTACCTTTTTACCCTTTTTACCCTTTTACCTTTTTACCCTTTTACCTTTTTACCTTTTTACCTTTTTACCTTTTTACTTTTTTACCTTTCTAAAAATCTTTCCACATCCGCCTGAATCTTCTGGAATTCCGGAGAGAACTGGTAGAAGGTGTTCTTCTTCATCATCATTTTCACCTTGCCCAGACTGTTCTCATAGCATGCCATCTCTGTCCGTGCCTGCTCGGTATGGACAGCCCTGGCACGGATTTCATTCTCCCTGACATTGCGCAGCGTATCGCAGACGCTCTGCACCAAAGGGAAAACCACCAGGTCGAAAAGATGATGACCCTGTATATATAAATAGGTATTATGCTCGTTTACCCCCAGATTATTCAGATACTGGATCATATCCGGCAGCTCATCCTTGAACGTCTTGAAGCGGCGCTCCAGCTGGAAAAGCTTCGCCCTCACCTTCTTGGCAAGATAATTGATAGCCTGCTGCGGGTCCTGGATTCTGACTGATGGTAATACGATGACCTTGTCGAACTCTGCCATATCAAAATGCATCGACATCTTGCAATGACGGATATAAAAGAGAAGATGCCACACGAAGAGCGGCCATATCGTACGGGAATACGCCTCCATGAATCTTTCGAAATCGAAGATATGGGCATCGTTCAACGTCACCATCACGCAGGTTTCATGCAAACCCTTGGAATAACACTGGAAATTCTCGATGGCATAAGCGTAGGTATGGAAGATATAGGGATTCTCCAGCATCTGCTGCGAGGCTTCGGTAGAACCCTGCCTCAGGAAATCATAGTCGGCATCCACGCAGGCTATCATATCCCTTCCCACTCCCTTGAGCATATTCACGATAGCCGCCTTCTTGCCACGGTCCAGATGGTTGTTGCGGGTAGGAAGCAGGATTTCGAAATAGCGCGTCTCATCCTCATACTTTCCCAATACCGAACGCCAGAAGAAGACATCATCGTAGCTTTCGACATAAGCCACTATCTTGCGCCGAGCCTTCTTCGAGGTCATCTTGTTGGCGGCCTCGAAGTAGAGGGAATTGATATTATCGGTTAAACGTTTAGCCATAATACTTTTAATTAATAATTTATAATGTATAATGTACAATGCCCCATTCTACCATTATACATTGTACATTATTATTTGTACATTATTAATTACGAAATCGTGATATCGTTCACATCCGTCACCCTGTCTGTCCATCCGTCCATCACAACAGCAGGACTATGGGTGGTCATGATGATCTGGATATTCGGATTCAGTTTCAATACCAGACCGATGAGCTGCTTCTGCCATTCGAAGTGAAGGCTGATTTCTGGCTCATCCATAAAGAGGACGTATGATTGGTTGTCCTCCACCAGCACGGTAAGGAGGATGGCGAGAATCTGCTTCTCACCAGCCGAAAGCTGATAAGGCGAGAGCTGCTCACCTATCTGGTTGAAGCGGATTTCGTTGGCTGTACGGATGATAGTCTTGCCGGTATCCTTGAAAAGACCATCTACTATATCCTGGAACATTCTCTTCGGTTCGCTCAGCTGCTGAGCCTTGAAGGCAGCATCCGGTTCGCCACTCTGAAGCACGGCGATGATGCGGTTGCCGATGTTCACCTGATAATCCAGATACTTGCGCTGCAGCTGGAAGAGCTGCCAGTCGAGTTCGGTAACCAGAGTAAGGTCTATCTTGTTGATCATCTCGGCATTCATCAGTGGTCTATCTACCGATCGGATTACATCATATCTAATCCACTTTGCCTCCTCCGGCTCCACCTTCAGATGCACGCCCTTGATCATGTGACTAGGGAATTCGCCGCCAGCCGCCAAGCCCTTTACCACCTTATTTAATATAGTACTCTTGCCCACGCCGTTTACACCACTCAGGATATTGACACGGCGGTCGAGGTTCCAAAGAATATGTTTGGTACCGCTCCAAAGAGATTCTATCTCTATCTGTTTGATATAATCAGCATATTTCTGCATAAGAATAATCTCCTATCTTTAATAGTCAAGAACGGAAAAAGACTATTGTCTTAACTTCTTAACTCCTTTAACTTCCAAAAAATATACCGCAAATATAGCAAAATTCCTCGAAATTTTGTACCTTTGCACTCGATTTTATTCAAAATAAAGAAGATTTAAATAGAAATAAGGAAAAATGGATAACAAACGACCTCTTATCGCCCACCTGTGTCTCTTCTGTTCCGGCGCATTCTGGGGACTGATGGCTCCCATAGGCAAGGATGCCATGCTTCACGGCATCGACGGCATAGACCTGGTGAGCTTCCGCGTATTGGGTGGCGCCATTCTCTTCTGGCTCACCTCGCTCTTCACCAAGAAAGAGCATGTTCCAGTAAAAGACATCTTCAAGTTTGCTGCTGCAGGACTCTTTGCCCTCGTGTTCAACCAGTGTTCTTACACCATCGGTCTGAACATGACCTCGCCTAGCAATTCCAGCATCATGACCACCTCGATGCCTATCTTCGCCATGATTCTCTCCTTCCTGATATTGAAGGAGCCTATCACCTGGAAGAAGGCGCTCGGTGTACTGATGGGATGTGCTGGTGCCGTCATCATCATCATGACAAGTGCTACGGCTGGCAATGCCAAGGTGGGAAACATCTGGGGCGACCTGCTCTGTATGTCGGCTCAGCTTTCCTTCGCCCTCTACCTGTCGCTCTTCAAGAACCTGCTGTCTAAGTATTCGCTCTTCACCATCAACAAGTGGATGTTCCTCTGGGCAACCATCATTATATGGCCTTTCACCATCAGCCACGTGATGAGCATCGACTTTGCCCATGTTCCGATGAGCACCTGGTGGGAAACGGGCTACGTCATCTTCTTCGGCACCTTCCTGGGCTACATCTGCATGATGATTGGTCAGAAGACTCTGCGCCCTACCGTGGTGAGTGTATATAACTATGTGCAGCCGCTGGTATCGGTCACGGTGAGTGTCATCGTAGGTCTCGCCGTATTCAAGGGTATACAGGCGATTGCCGCCATCCTTGTATTCTCTGGCGTATGGCTCGTAGTAAAGAGTAAGTCGAAGCATGATATCGACCAGCACGACCACAGTCTGGCTTACGAGAAAAGACATGCTTAAAAGAAGTAGGTGTGTCATAAGTCCGCTAGGCGTCCCGGCGGATTTGCAATCCGCCGCAAAAAGGGTTCGACCTATTAAAACCGGGGGATTTATAATCCCCCAACAAAAGGAAAAAGCACACTTCTTTGCTGCGGATTGCAAATCCGCAGAGCCAAAATAGGTTAGGACATTTTTTGACGCCGGATTGCAAATCCGGCGGGACGCCTAGCGGATTTGCGTTCTTGAAAAAAAAGAGAAGAAGCTTTGCAGATATCTTAATGTCGATTTATAAAACTGAAACTGTCCCCATCTGAGATAACAGATGAGGACAGTTTTTATATAAGAAAAAATATCAGCAACCGAAGTAAACCATCAATCCGCCCAATACGATATACAGCAGGGCGTATGGGATAGCCGAACGGAGAATCTCTCCATCCTTTCCCTCCATATCGCAGGCAGCAGTAGCGATGGCGATGCTCTGCGGACTGATCATCTTGCCACCCGTGGCTCCCGTGGTATTGGCGGCAACCAGCCAGTTCTCCTGACCACCCTCCATACCAAAGAATGTGCTCTGTCCCGTCATGCCCAACTGGTTGGCTACATGAGCCTGGAGCTTGGCAAAAAGGATATTCGAAGAGGTATCAGACCCCGTAACGAAGGTTCCGATGGCACCAATCATCGGTGCAACCAGAGGATAGAAATCACCCGTTACTGCCACCAGTCCTGAGGCGATGGAAGTAATCATTCCCGAATAGTTCATCACACTTGCCAGGGCTATCAGCGAACAGATGGTCACTACCGTTTTGCGCAGGTTCACCGTGGTACGGGCAAGAATCACCATCAATTTCTTGAGGCTCAATCCTTGTATCAGTCCACCAATCGTAGCACCCAGGAAGAGCATCAGTCCTGCATTGGAAATCCAGCCAAACTTAAAGGTGCTGTCGAGCACAGGCAGATGAACCGCACTTACCAGATGACTCTTGAGGAAAGCATTGACCGGAGGACAGAGTGCCCCGGAAACCAGGATAAATATCAATATAAATAGGTAAACGCTCCATGCCTTCAGGCTCTCGGCAAGCGTAAAGGTTTCCTTATCCTGCACCTTGCTCTTTCTGGCAAACACCTTGGCGTATGCAATGATGGCGATAATGGCAGCCAACGAGCCGATGATGGCTGGTGTCTCCGAACCGAGATAATAGCCGCATACAAACTGCACTACCACGGAAATCACTCCCACCCAAAAGGCGATGATGAGATTCTTGATAAGATTATGCTTATCGGTAAGCGTCAGGATGATGAAAGGCAGGATGATAAAGAGAGGTGACAGCTGGATGATGGCGAAGGCCGAAGTCTCGCAAATCTGTGCCGCCGAAGCCGATCCGCTTTCAGCCACCTCATTACAGAGCGTAGTAACCGGCACGCCCACGGCACCAAATCCCGTAGCCACGGTATTACCGATCAAGGATACCAGAGCCGAAAACATCGGTTTGAAGCCGAGTCCAATGAGGATGGCAGCAGGTATCGCCACCGCTGTTCCGAAGCCCGCCATACCTTCGAGCAGTCCGCCGAATCCCCATACGAGGAGTAGCACGAGCAGCCCCTTATCATCGGTAATCGATGTAAACTGTCTCTTGATTACCTCTATCTGCTTGCTTTCCACGAGGATATTATAGCTGTAGATAGCCATTAGGATGATGATGAGAATCGGGAATACCGCCTTCAAGATGCCTTCCACCACCGCCCATCCCGTCAGGGCGATCACGCTGTCCTCCGCATGTTCCGGGGCTATCATGCCTAGCGGCGAAGCTGCGAAGAGAGCGAGCAACACGGTAACTACCAGCGTCAGCAAGGCGCTCTTATGACCTGCCATCTTGAAGCCGAGCATCAGGATGAACAGCAACACGATGGGAATAATAGAAACTATTGATGCCATAAGCCATTCAGTTTTTAAATGTTTTCGATTGCAAAATTTTATGTTTATGACTGCAAAAATAACATTTTTCTTTGAAAAAAGAAAGCATTTTTTGAAAAAAATCTCTTCTTAGATGTCCGATTTTTCAATTTCATACGTCTATAGAATGTAAAGGTTATGAGAACAGAAGAATTCAAACATATCATCCTACCGATGCGCAGCAACTTGAAAGCGTATGCGCTAAGGTTGACTGAGAATGACGACAATGCCGAAGACCTCGTGCAGGAAGTCATGCTCAGGCTGTGGGACATGCGCCAGAATATCCAGGCAGAAGATAACCTCAAGGCTCTAGCCATCACCATCATGCGCAACAAGTTTTATGACCAGTGCCGACATGAGGAGCGGAACTTCACCACCGACAAGGTGATGGAAGTGCCCATAGAAGACCGGCGGGCAGAGCAACGGGACGAGGTAAACCTCATCAAGCAGATAGTGGCACAGCTTCCGCCCTTGCAGCAGCAGATATTCCGTATGAAGGAGATAGAAGGCTATACTGCCGATGAAATCATGCAGATAACGGGATGCACAGCTGATAATCTCCGAAAGAATCTCTCCAGAGCCCGACTCAAAATCAGAGAGACTTATATGAACATCGTGAAACAGAACAAAATAAAGAAGGAGGAAAAGTTATGAATGATGAAATAAAAAGAATACAGAACTTGCTCAACAAGTATATGGATGGTGCCACATCCAATGAGGAAGAGGCAACGCTCAGAAAGTATTTCGAAGAGCATGCCAATGATATTCCGGAAGAATGGGAATCCTACCGCGCCCTCTTCTGCTATATCGGATTCGAACAGATGAATCTTTCTCAAATTCTAAAAGGAGAAGAAGAGAAGGAGGAGGATTTCGAAAAGAAAGATATCGAGAAGGAAGAAATCCCAAAAAAGGAAGCTTCTCGCAGCAGATGGCTCAAATATTTCGGCACTTCTGTGGCAGCAGCCGCTACCATCGCATTCCTGATTGTGGGCATCCAGAAGATAGCCCAGCCTCAGCCTGAATGTTATGCGGTTATCGATGGAAAGGTTTATACCGACCAGGAGTTCGTTCATAACGAAGCCCTGGATGCCCTGGAAGACGTTTCGGCAGATTCCGAAGATCCATTCAGTGCCCTGGATATGATGAAACAATAAATTCATCTTTTAGATGAATCAATCAAACTATAAAGTATAATATATATAATAAAGGTATAGAATATGAAACGATGCAACTTGATAAAACGCTTCTTCATCGGACTGCTTCTTATCGTGGTAGCCTCGATTTCGGCTAATGCCCAGGAGGGGCTGTACGTAAAAAGTATATTCCAACGATTCGGACACGCCAAGGGATGCAAGATGGTTACGATGCAGAATACGCAACTCAAAGGTTACAAGCTCAAGATATACAAGAGCCTGGTATATAAGAACCACTCCACGGAAATAGCCCACTATCTGAAGTCCGACCGCAAGGCTGCGAAAAAGATCAGAGAGGTGGTGGAGAATGGCAAGATGGTGAGCGGCTATTACATGATGGCACCCTTGAGCAATGGCAACAACCGCTTTATCCTCTTCAGTAATCCGAATGAAAGCAAGGGAACCGTGATTTATATCGAAGGCGACCTGTCGCCCGAAGATATCATGCAACTCTGCTATTCCAGAAGATAGAAGCATTCTTTCTTCTATTCTCCAGAAGATAGCAACAGCATTTTCCTTCAGGAATCCTCTCAATAAGAATAAGAAACAACATAAAATATAGTATTATGAATATCAAAAACGTAATGATGATGGCTGCCATGATGCCAGCCTTCGCCCTTGCTGAAACCAACAGCAACTGTGCAGCAGCCTCGGTAGAGGCTAACGACACCACAATCAGAGTGAACGACCAAAACATCGTCATCAAGCAGGATGGTGAACAGACTTCTGTGAAGATATATAAGATGAACGGCAACGAGATGACCAAGATTTCCGAAACCCAATTCGTAGATGGTCAGGAAGTAGAAAAGGTATTTGTCACCTCGCCTTTCATCCCTCAGACCTTGAGAAAGCGCAAGCGCAGTCTGGAGAGTCATTATCCAACCTTCTTCTTCGGCTGCAGCCAGTTGCCAGGCAGCAGGGGAAGCATGGGAGGCAACAACGAGATGCATAGTCGCGACTCCAAGTCGTGGGAATGGGGCATCACACTCACCAGTCTCTGCTTCCGCCTTTCCAACGAAATGGCGCTCACCTCCTCTCTCTCCATCGGACAGGTACACCACCATTTCAAGGACAATTATGTATTAAGCACCCAAAACGGGGTATCGGCAATGACTCCGATAGAAGGCGAAACGCTGAAGAAAAGCTATATCAGCTACAATGTGCTTCGCCTGCCTATCATGCTGGAGTGGCAGAAGCGCATAGGATGCCATGATGCATTCCTGGCGTTAGGTCCATCGGTAGAATACCGCTGGCACGAGCATTCCCGCTACTTCATAGGCAAGCATAAGCATACCGAAACGGGCGATATCAACCTCAACCCTATCGGCGTGAACCTGGAGGCCCGTGCCGGCTACTCAGGAGTGATGCTCTACGCCCGTGCCGGAGTAACCCCGCTGCTCAACAAGACCAAAGCTCCCGAGTGCTACCCGATGACCATCGGCTTAGGATTCAGACTGTAATTTCTCTCAAAAAATCGAAAAAAATGGCCGAATACCACAAACGTGGTAGCAGGAATACTACTCATATGCTATTTCAGAATCCAGAAAATCGCCGTACCTTTGCAGCGTCAATCAGAACAAACAGCATGATGACTTTCAGAAGGACATCAGAATGTCTTTCAGAAGAATGTCTTTCTGAGAGATAACATCAATCTGATTTCTGGGCGACAGATTTATATAAATGAATAGATTGAATATTAACGTAAAATTAAAGAAAGGACATAGATTATGAGTACAGAAAAGAAACTTCGCTTTGAGACACTTCAGTTGCATGTAGGTCAGGAAAATCCAGATCCAGCTACCGACGCTCGTGCGGTGCCTATCTACCAGACCACAAGTTACGTGTTCCGCAACTCTCAGCACGCTGCCGATCGCTTCGGACTCCGTGACGCAGGTAACATCTATGGTCGCTTGACCAACTCTACTCAGGGTGTATTCGAAGACCGTGTAGCTGCCCTCGAGGGTGGTGTAGCAGGTTTGGCTGTCGCTTCTGGTGCTGCCGCCGTTACCTACGCTCTGCAGAACATCCTTCAGAATGGCGACCACATCGTAGCTGCCGACAACATCTACGGTGGTACTTATAACCTCATCACTCATACATTATCCACACAGGGTGTCAGCTACACCATCGTGGATCCTCGCAACTTCGAGCAGGTAGAGGCTGCTATCCAGGACAATACCAAGGCACTCTATGCAGAGACCTTTGGAAATCCTAACTCTGATGTAACCGATATCGATAAGTTGGCTGAGATTGCTCATCGCCACAACATCCCATTGATTATCGATAACACCTTCGGCACCCCATACCTCATCCGCCCTATCGAGCACGGAGCAGATATCGTGGTTCACTCTGCTACCAAGTTCATCGGCGGTCACGGTTCATCTCTCGGTGGTGTCATCGTAGATGGCGGTAAGTTCGACTGGAAGGCAAATGCCGACAAGTTCCCAACTCTCGCCAAGCCAGACCCATCTTATCATGGTGCCGTATTCGCAGATGTAGCCGGAGCAGCAGCCTTCGTAACCAGAATCCGTGCGGTCATCCTTCGTGATACCGGTGCAACCATCTCTCCATTCAATGCCTGGATTCTTCTTCAGGGCTTGGAGACATTGAGCCTCCGTGTAGAGCGTCACGTTCAGAATGCATTGAAGGTGGTAGAGTATCTGGAGAATAATCCTAAGGTGGCTAAGGTTAATCACCCAGCCGTTCCTTCTCATCCAGACCACGAGCTTTACAAGAAGCTCTTCCCTAACGGCGGTGGTTCTATCTTCACCTTCGATATCAAGGGCGGTGAGAAAGAGGCATGGGAGTTCATCGACCACCTGCGCATCTTCTCTTTGCTGGCTAACGTAGCCGACGTGAAGTCACTGGTTATCCACCCAGCAACAACCACTCACTCTCAGTTGAGCCCAGAGGAGTTGGAGGAGCAGCACATCTATCCTTCTACCGTTCGATTGAGCATCGGTATCGAGAACATCGACGACCTGATTGAGGCACTCGATGAGGCATTTACCTACGTAAAGTAAAAATATGAATGATTTAAATTAGAGTACAGTTATGGCAAAGATATATAAGCAGATTACTGATTTAATCGGTAAGACCCCATTAGTGGAATTGGGTAAGTATTCAGCATCCAAGGGTTTGGAGACTCCTGTGATTGCTAAGGTAGAATTCTTCAATCCTGGCGGAAGCGTAAAGGATCGTATCGCACTTGCAATGATTGAAGACGCTGAGCAGAAGGGCATCCTGAAACCAGGTGCCACCATCATCGAACCAACCAGCGGTAACACGGGTGTAGGTTTGGCTCTGGTATCAGCCGTAAAGGGCTATCACCTCATCCTCACCATGCCAGAAACCATGAGTGTGGAGCGCAGAAACCTGGTGAAGGCTTACGGCGCTGAAGTGAGATTGACCAGCGGTAAGGACGGAATGCCTGGCGCCATCAAGGCTGCCGAGGAGCTCCGTGATTCCATCCCAGGCTCTGTGATTCTGGGACAGTTTACCAACCCATCCAATCCTGCCAAGCACTATGCCACAACCGGTCCTGAAATCTGGGCTGATACCGATGGCGAGATTGATATCTTCGTAGCCGGTGTAGGAACAGGTGGAACCATTTCGGGTATCGCCAAGTACCTGAAGGAGCAGAATCCAAACGTGAAGGTGATTGCCGTAGAACCTGCCACATCGCCTGTATTGAACGGCGGACAGAGCGGTCCTCACAAGATTCAGGGCATCGGTGCCGGCTTCGTTCCAGAGACTTACTCTTCAGAATATATCGATGAGGTATTGGATATTCAGAACGATGATGCCATCAAGGCTGGTCGTGATTTGGCTCAGACCGAGGGCCTCTTGGTAGGAATCTCATCAGGTGCTGCCGCCTTTGCAGCCACCGAGATTGCGAAGCGTCCTGAGAACAAGGGCAAGAAGATTGTAGCCCTCTTGCCAGATACTGGCGAGCGTTATTTGAGCACTGTACTCTACGCTTTCGAGGAGTATCCATTGTAATTCACAATCGGATATTTTCTGAAGAAAGCAAAATCTATCATAATGGTCAGCACGTTGATGATATCCTCCAGCATCTTCTGCTGGTAGTCATAAAGCTTGATTTTCTTCATCAAAAGAAATTATATGAGAAGACAATAGCCAACAAGATGGGCTGAGCTTTTATTCAAAGCTCAGCCCATCTTATCGTATATAATTAAAATTTAAAATCTAATCCCTTTGTGTTTCTCTGATATTATTTATATAACTTTCCAAAAGTACGACTTTTTTCATCACCACCAAGAAAATATGATTTTTCCTGCTCTTCTGTGCTGAACATAAAATCAAAACCATTCTTCTTATAAAAAGCCACAGGCACATCTTCATTATAGGCATCAACTACCAAATAACGACATCGTTTTGTCTGCTAAAAATCCCAAAATACTAACTTTAAAATTTTGCTTTTGCCAGAATAGCCTTCATCTCAGCACGTTGCTTTGAGAAATCTATGCTACCACGCTTCTTCAATGTTTCTTCAGCTTTTTCTCTGAAAGCTAAAGCCTCATCACCTGTCAGCATTGGGATACCACTAATTGCTAATGCCATAATCTATCCTCCAATTATTAAAACGTTTAACTTCTGCCACAAAAGTACGCTTTTTTCTCGAAACCACCAAGAAAATCAAAAGAAATCTGTGTAAATCCGTGAAATCTGTGGGACTAATAAACAGCAAAGAAGAAAATCTGCGTCATCTGCGAAATCTGCGTGACTAAACTCCAGTCCAAATAGGACTTCAAGAAAAGAAGATTCCGAAAGATTATCTCCGTGTTTAAGTCTCCAGAAGAAATGCATATTTCTCCTCATTTCCAAGACAATACTTCAGAAAATCGAAAAAAGCAGTTATATCATTTATTCAACTATTAATCTTTATTAAATAATTAATACTACCGCACCATTTTACGCCATAATGATGTATATTTGCCGTCAGAATGATTATTAATTAAACATTTTGGACTTATGGCACAGACAGCAATGACAGTCCGTATGGACAACCAGCAGAAAGCACAGTTTGATAAACTCTGCGAACAGTTCGGTATGAGTGCGAATACCGCCATTAACATCTTTGTTAAGGCAGTAATTCGCAGTAAGAGCATTCCATTCTCCATTCAGGCAAAGAATGAAGAAGAAGATGAAGTGACTGCGAAAGCAAAGGCTGCGTTCCAATACATGTGTGACACAGCAAGAGAGAATAACATTGATATGTCACTTGATGAGATCAATGAAGAAATCAGAGAAGCCAGACGATTAAGAAAAGAACGCAATGGTATATGCAGTCATTGATACGAACATTATCGTGTCCTCGTTTATAACCAAGGGGAACCGAAGGGGTCGTAAAGACTTGAAGAAGACCGAGATGAGTTCCTTCTACTACTTGCTATAATGGGGGTGTAATTTAAACTGTGTCAAGGCTTGTTCTTAACTTTCATTCCCACTCCCTGCTGGGGGCATGCCCCCAGCAGGGAAGCCTTTTCGGCTGCAAAGTTACATAAT
>NZ_JBQKLN010000053.1:0-26488 GCF_052116205.1 Prevotella sp. Sow4_E9_plate
ATATCCGAAGATACTGCTGCATCTCTGACCCAGTGTTGAGTCGATAACGGGTGAAAGCATGGAGTCAAATTTCTCCATGATTGAAAAAATTCCTCCAAAAGGTGTGAGTTTCTCAGATTTAATTTGTATTTTTGCCATGTCATATTAGAGTTTTGCTTGTTTTCTTTTTGCAACACTAAGATAAGTGAAAATTCTGACATGGCAAAATCCTGAGCAACTTTTTGTTGCTCAGGAACTTATAAATAAAGTTAAATTATAGTGTTGCGGAATTAAGGACCATCAAGTATCTGGGAAATGACAATTTCAAGGTGATGGAATCGCTGAACAGCAAACTGGCTGCAGGGGATACGTTTACCTGCCACCAGTTTGTGGCTGATGAGCCTCTTTATCTTTCCAACCTGACCCATCCCGGCATTCCTCTCTGCAACTATGTGGCAGGACAGAATGGAGGCATCAAGTGGAAAGTTCTTGAAGGATAAACTGTACGGTTCTTTCACCATATAATCAAGGGTCTATACGCCACCTTTTCATCGTGGCATATAGACCCTTGTCGTTTCCCGTAATCAGATATATACTATAAACCTAATTATGTTTTAATGACGAGAGAAAAGTTTTTTTACAGCAACAGTAATTCTTTTGGCTAAATCATCACAATCAGAACAACTGTTCTTATTAATCAGAATATACAAAGACTCATTTTCTATTGCATAATGCTTGAATAATCTTTCAGATACCACAGACGTAGTGAATTTCTTATATACACGAAATCGTCTTGTCGCCATTCCTAATTCATCATTTTCATCTTCTGCACCAACAAAGAAGAATGAGGCTTTGCTATCTCTTTTCAATACATCAAGCATAATATGGAATAATGTATAGAAAATGATTCTTGGCTCAAATGTGTTAGTACGAAGACTAAATTTCAATTTACTATTCATATTGGCCTTATCAAAGAACTTCACGCAATAAGCATGTTCCTGATAACGCTCAACTCTTACAATATAAGAATGATGAGATTTAGCTGAATTGAATCTATATTGCAAAGTTTCAATCAGCCATTCATCTGCACTATCCCTGTCTATCATTTGAAAGATGAAGGGATAACCTTCACTTTCTTCCATATTAATTTCAAATTAACTGTTTATAGACAGGGATGCGGATTTTGTCTAATTGTTCTGTTGTCAGAGCCTTGACATCATCGTTAACCGTAAAATACACAGTAGGATATCGGTACTTACCATTAGGCATAAGTACCTTCGTTACCTGCTTGATAATCTCAACACCATCAAGCGTAACTATCTTAGTCTCTGTTTTATCTACTATCTTTCCCATAAGCAGAATTTTTGTTATTTGATTCATTGGCTATGCAAACAAACGCAACGAAAACTTGTTTTCAAATTGCCGAGTGCAGCATTCTGCTGCAAAGATACACTGCTTTTTTTTAACTACCAAATTATTCGTGAAGAAAACAACATAAAACATATAATTTCCGTCTCTGTCAGCATCCGTATCATATCCCCAAAGTGTTGTAAACGGCATTGTTACCATCTGTATGCCTCTGCCATATCATAAAAAATATAATAGCGGAGATGTAGATTACAAATATCACCATATATAATCAAGGGTCTATACGCCACCTTTTCATCGTGGCATATAGACCCTTGTCGTTTTCCGTGAAGTGCGGGGAACTATACAGAAGTAAAAAAGGGTGTATCATAGACTTATGACACACCCTCTTTTTCTGATATATATAAAAGAGGTGTTATGCCTCATGCTGTCTTACACCCATGCGGGCCTCTACTACGTTCACCACGTAGTCGCCGAGTTTCTCGCATTCCTGGATGATGTCCATATACATCGTACCGATGGCGTAGGTATAGAGATGGTTGTTTACATCGTTGATGTTCTGGCTCTTCAACTGATTGCGATAGTTGTTGATCTCGTTCTCGATGTTGAAAGAGAGGTTGGCATCGTTGTCTCCCTTATGACCTACGAGAGTGATGTTCATCTGGGTGAGGGCGTTGTCGGTAAGCTCCATCATCTGGTGCATGTGCTCATACTGCGAAGTGATGAAGTCTTCCTTGCCTTTGAAACGGCGGTTGAGCGTGCGGGCGATGTTGAAACAGCTGTCACCGATACTCTCGATTTCAGAAATCTCACGGAGCATGGCACGAATCTTTGCCTTGGTCTCGTCAGAAAGATGAGAATCGCTCACCTGGTCGAGATACTTGGCAATCTCAATCTCCATGTTGTCAGAGATACCCTCGTATTTCTCGATGCGGGTGTAGAGTTTTACGAACTTGTCTTCATTGGTTTCTCCCAGGAGCTCCTTCACCATGCCGAACATGCGCTGGATGCGCTCGGCAAAACTGTGGATTTCCTTCTGAGCCTCCAGAACGGAGATTTCCGGAGTCTTCATGATACCACTCTGGATGAAGCGCAGACGGAAGTCGTCCTCTTCGGCATTCTTCTTAGGACGGATAATCTTGCATACCAGCTTCTCTATCTGTGGGACAAACCATACCAGGATAAAGGTGTTGGAGAGATTGAACGTGGTATGGAAGGCGGCAAGCACGAAGGAGAGCTTGGCTGCGTTGGCAACGAAATGAGGATCGCTCTTCTCCATGGCATCGTCGAAACCTACCCAACCGCAAACCAGGTGGATGAACGGACGGAACACGCAGAGTATCCACAGCACACCGAAGATGTTGAACACCATGTGCGCCATCGCCGCTCTTCGTGCCTGCGTGTTGGCGGTGAGTGCTGCCACGTTGGAAGTTACGGTGGTACCGATATTCTCACCCATTACGAGCGCAATACCTTGATAGATAGGCAGTACGCCGGTGGAACAGAGAATCATCGTAATCGCCATGACGGCAGCCGAACTCTGCACACACATGGTCAGGATACTACCTATGAGCAGGAAGGTGATGGTGGTCTGGAAGCTGTGAGGGTCGAAGCTGGAGAAGAACTCCAGAACTGGCTGGTTATGAGCCAGGTCCATATCAATACCGGTTTGGCGAAGAGTACCCAAACCAAGGAACATAAAGGATATACCAAAGATGAAGTCGCCGATAATCTTGCGCTTCTTACTGTAAATCAGGATAATGGCAATGAAGAATGCAGGCCATACAAAGTCGGTGATGTTGAACGAGAAGCCGGCACTCATGATCCAGGCGGTAAGCGTGGTTCCGATATTGGCACCCATGATGACCGAAATAGCCTGGGCGAGGGTAAGGAGACCTGCGTTGACGAATGATACCGTCATCACCGTTGTAGCCGTAGAAGACTGCACCGCAGCTGTGATGAGCGTACCCGAGAGGATGCCCGTCACACGATTGGTGGTCATCGTTCCTAACACATGGCGGAGCTGAGGTCCAGCCATCTTCTGCAAACTGTCGCTCATGGTCTTCATACCAAACATAAGTAGGGCGAGTGCTCCAATAAGCCTGAAAAATATCCAAATAGACATATTATAACTTAATTAATGTTGTCAAAAACAAGAAGTATCCGAATTTCTTCGTAACTTTACGCTCTGTAAGCGTGCTCCTCTCCGGGGAGTAGGTTAATGACCCGGAACAGCTTTTAGGAAGGGCTGGACGGGCAGTAGATTGTGTAACTTTGTAACATCTTTTTAATGCAAATGAAACAAGTAATTCAAATCCGTTGCAAAAATAATAAAAAAACTCAGAAAGTCGAAATTGGAAGCACACTTTTTGATGTTTTTTCTTCATTTGACCTCAAAATGACCCACGGACCGGTGTCTGCAAGGGTAAATAATAAGGTTGAGGGCATGCATTATCGTGTATATAACAGTAAGGATGTAGAATTTCTGGATATGACAACTGCGTCAGGTTCCCGTGCCTATACCCGCACCCTCTTCTTCGTACTTTGCAAGGCGGTGCAGGATATCTATCCGGCTACAGATGTGGTGATTGATATTCCGGTTTCCAACGGCTTTTATGTGGATATCCGTCTCGGTCGGCCGGTTGTGGATGAGGATGTGAATATCATCCGCTGCCGCATGCAGGAGATTATCGATGCCCGGATGCCTATTCGCCGGTTCACCGTTCCTACGGAAGATGCCATCACCCTGTTTCAGGAAAAGGGAGATGTGGAAAAAGTAAAACTGCTCAAGACTTCGGGCTCTATCTATACTACCTATTATAAAATAGGTGAATACGTGGATTATTATTACGGAACATTGCTCACCAATACCTCCCAGCTCTATCTCTTCGGCTTGGAGAAATATTATGACGGCATGCTCCTGCGCATTCCTTCGCTCAAGAATCCGGACGAGCTGGGCGAGATGACCCGGCAGGACAAGATGTTCGACATCTTCAAGGAGCATCATCGCTGGCAGGAAATCCTGGGTATCAGAACCGTGGGCGACTTCAATCAGGCTATCGAAGCCGGTCATGCTACCGACATCATCAATATCAGCGAGGCACTGCAGGAGAAGAAGCTGGCTAAGATTGCTGAGGATATTGCCCAGCGCAAGGGTGTGAAGCTCGTGCTTCTTGCCGGTCCTTCGTCTTCCGGTAAGACAACATCCTGCAAGCGCCTGAGCATTCAGCTTGCCGTAAACGGACTGAAACCGTTGCAGATTTCGCTCGATGATTATTTCGTGGACAGGGATAAGACTCCGAAGGATGAGAATGGAGAATATGATTTTGAGAGCATCTATGCGTTGAATCTCGATTTGCTCAACGACCAGTTCAATGCCCTCTTCCGTGGTGAGGAGGTGGATTTGCCGAAATATGATTTTCCTTCAGGCAAGAGTATCAAGAGCGGAAAGAAACTGAAGCTGGAGCCTAGCAATGTGCTGGTGGTAGAGGGAATCCACGCCCTGAACCCAGAGCTGACGGCGCATATTCCGGAAGAGCAGATTTACCGCGTGTATGCTTCGGCATTGACTACCATCCTGCTGGATAATCATAATTATATTCCGACAACCGACAACCGTCTGCTGCGCCGCATCATCCGCGACTATAAATATAGAGGTGTATCGGCTCAGGAGACCATTCACCGCTGGCCATCGGTAAGAGCTGGCGAGAACAAATGGATATTCCCGTTCCAGGAGAATGCCGATGCGATGCTGAATACGGCGATGCTCTATGAACTGTCCGTGCTCAAGATGCAGGTAGAACCATTGCTGCAGCAGGTTCCGGAAAACTGCGAGGAATATGCGGAAGCTTACAGACTGCTGAAATTCCTGAAGTATTTCAAGGGAATCCCTTACAATAATCTTCCTCCAACTTCCCTATTGCGAGAATTTCTAGGCGGAAGTTCTTTCCATTATTAGGCGGTTGGAGAAAGGAAAAGGCGTCTTGGGGAAAGGAAAAGGCGTCTTTTCGAAATGAAGTAAGCCTCATTCCACATTTTGCCTGGTTATGGCACAATATTGCCCTCGTCTGGGGCAATATTGTGCCATTGCCGGGCGTAATTTTTTATGTCGTGAGGAAATTTTGAAGGCAAGCGTTGCCGCATCGTATTCCTGCGAATAAAACGCTACTTTCGCTTTTACTCTTCACTCTTCACATCTTGGGCGTAAGTGGTTGATATACAATGGGTATTGTGCGTGAAGAGGCAAACCCGACTCTTCACCACTTTTCACCACTCTTCACCTGATTCTTTTTGAGGGTGTAACCCCTTTTATTTAAACTATGTTTAGTCATCTATGATGACCAATATCTGTCTTCAATGATGGCTGAGCTTCGTGATAAGTAAGCGGCTCCGCGTTTATACCTTGCATAAGGTGAAGAGTGGTGAAGAGTGGTGAAGAGTGAGATCTGACTCTTCACCTGTTTAATGTGTTGATATTTAATGGGTTAACGCCGAGATGTGAAGAGTGAAGAGTAAAAAGGAAAGTGGCTTTCTATACAGCCACTTTTCGCTTTAGAGCTTGCTTCCGTAGCAGAGGTCGCCCGCATCACCGAAGCCTGGTACGATGTATTTATGCTCGTTCAGTCCCTCATCGATAGATGCACACCAGATGGTTGTCTTATCCTCAGGGAAGGTCTTCTTGACATGCTCGATTCCTTCTGGAGCGGCAAGGACGCAAGCCACGTGAATATGCTTAGGATTTCCCTTGGTAAGGAACGCCTTCATGCCCAACTCCATGCTGATGCCTGTAGCCAGCATAGGGTCGGCGATGATGAGCACCTTATCCGTAAGATCAGGTGTGGCGAGGTATTCGATATGTACGCCTACCTCAGTATGCTCCTTATTGGTATATTCGCGGTAGGCGCTCACAAAGGCATTGCCTGAATGGTCGAAGATGTTGAGGAAACCCTCGTGGAAAGGAAGTCCGGCACGGAAGATAGTACCGATGACAATCTTGTCTGTAGGGAAATTAACCTGGGCTACACCGAGCGGGGTAGTCACGTCTCTGTTCTCGTAATTCAGAGTCTTTGAAATCTCGAAAGCCTCATACTCACCGATTCTCTTGATGTTGTTGCGGAAGAGGAGCCGGTTCTTTTGATAATCACAGTCGCGCATCTCTGCCAGATAGCGGTTGATGATGCAATTGTGCTCGCTCAGATTATTTATTTTCATAAGTTGTAGTATTTTTATTCTGTTGTTTTTATCTTATGCAAAGATAATGCAAATCATGGAAACTACAAAATGTTTGGGCAACTTTTTTCCTCGTTTTCTGAAGCTATATATATTAAATAGGTGGGTTGGCACAAAAAGATGGGGATTCCGGATGCTGAACAGCAACGAATATTTGCAAAGTCAACGTGGCAAATTATAGACGAAATGGAGCGATTTTAATTTCTTTAACCAAAAAAGATTTTAAAATACATTATTTATATGCGAGAATCTTTGTTATAAAACATATTTTTCGTAACTTTGCGGCGGTTTTAGGAAAAAGGGGTTCGTTAGAGAATCCAAAATAAAAAAAGATAAGTTTCAGAATAAATATTTCACAACTTAAATACATTTAAAAAAATGGCAAAGTTAGATTTGACAAAGTACGGCATTACTGGTGCTACAGTAATTGCTCACAATCCTTCTTACGAGCAGTTGTTCGAGGAGGAGACAAAGGCTGGTCTCGAGGGTTACGAGGTAGGTCAGCAGACAGAGTTAGGTGCAGTTAACGTTATGACAGGTATCTACACTGGTCGCTCACCTAAGGATAAGTACATCGTAATGGACGAGAACTCTAAGGACACTGTATGGTGGACAACTGATGAGTACAAGAACGATAACCACCCAATGTCAGAGCAGGTTTGGGGTACTGTTAAGGATCTCGCTGTTAAGGAGCTCTGCAACAAGAACCTCTATGTAGTAGATGGTTTCTGCGGTGCTAACAAGGATACACGTATGGCTGTTCGTTTCATCGTTGAGGTTGCTTGGCAGGCTCACTTCGTAACAAACATGTTCATCCGTCCTACAGCTGAGGAGCTTGAGGCTTTCGAGCCAGACTTCGTTGTTTACAACGCTTCTAAGGCTAAGGTAGAGAACTACAAGGAGCTCGGCTTGAACTCTGAGACTTGCGTTGCTTTCAACGTAACATCTAAGGAGCAGGTTATCATCAACACATGGTATGGTGGTGAGATGAAGAAGGGTATGTTCTCTATGATGAACTACTTCTTGCCATTGAAGGGTATGGCTTCTATGCACTGCTCTGCTAACTGCGATATGAACGGTGAGAATACAGCTATCTTCTTCGGTCTTTCTGGTACAGGTAAGACTACATTGTCAACAGACCCTAAGCGTAAGTTGATCGGTGACGATGAGCACGGATGGGATGACAATGGTGTATTCAACTTCGAAGGTGGTTGCTACGCTAAGGTTATCAACCTTGACAAGGAGTCTGAGCCAGATATCTACAACGCTATCAAGCGCAACGCTCTCCTCGAGAACGTAACTGTAGATGCTAATGGTAAGATTGACTTCGCTGATAAGAGCGTAACAGAGAACACTCGTGTTTCTTACCCAATCTTCCACATCAACAACATCCAGCCAGGTTCTTCTGCTCCAGCTGCTAAGCAGGTTATCTTCCTTTCAGCTGATGCTTTCGGTGTATTGCCACCAGTATCTATCCTGACTCCAGAGCAGACACAGTACTACTTCCTCTCTGGTTTCACAGCTAAGTTGGCTGGTACAGAGCGCGGTATCACAGAGCCTACTCCAACATTCTCTGCTTGCTTCGGTCAGGCATTCTTGGAGTTGCACCCAACAAAGTACGCTCAGGAGTTGGTTAAGAAGATGAACAAGAACAATGCTAAGGCATACCTTGTTAACACAGGTTGGAATGGTACTGGCAAGCGTATCTCTATCCGCGATACACGTGGTATCATCGACGCTATCTTGAACGGTGACATCGACAAGGCTCCAACAAAGCAGATCCCTATGTTCGACTTCAAGGTTCCAACAGAGTTGCCAGGTGTAGCTACTGAGATTTTGGATCCACGCGATACATACGCTGAGGCTTCTCAGTGGGAGGAGAAGGCTAAGGATTTGGCTGCTCGTTTCATCAAGAACTTCGCTAAGTATACAAACAATGAGGCTGGTAAGGCTCTCGTTGCTGCTGGTCCACAGCTCTAATTCGACTCTTCGAATTCATACTCAATATGGAATCCCGTTTTCTCGCAAGAGAAGCGGGATTTCTTCGTTTTTAATCTTCTAAATCACTAAAAAACTTAAAAAATGCGCCTAAAATGAATAATTTGCATAATAATAAGGAGAAAAGGGCGAGTTTTTGAAGAATTCTCTGTAAATTTGCAGCTAAAAAGAAAAATTGGATAGAATGAAAAGGAAGTTTTTAGCTTTCGTAGTGCTGCTGGCAGCTACTTTATCGCTCTCTTCATGTTTGAGCAGCGACGATGATTTAAATGTAGAATATACACATGATACTGCTATTACGGCGTTTTCTCTGGGATCACTCGATCAGTGGGGCAAGACCAAGGATGGTACCAAGGATTCCTTGTATAAAGCTGTTGTGGCAGGCGCTAATTATAAATTTTATATTGATCAGGCTACACGCCAGATCTATAATGTCGATTCCTTACCATGCGGTGTGAGGGATTCGGCTATGCTGGCTACTATTACAAGCAAGAATAGTAGCCTTGTCGTGTTGCAGGATATTGATAAGACTGATTCGCTTATCACTTATTCCAGCACAGACTCTATCAATTTCTCCAAGCCAAGACTCATCCGTGTTTACAACAACGACTTTACTGCCTATGCTACATATACCGTGAAGGTAAACATCCATCAGGAAAAGGGTGATGTGTTCAACTGGCAGGAGAAGGCTCAGCAGAATACTGTGCTCTCTCAGCTCAGCCATCTGAAGATGGTTTCGCTGGGCAGCAATATCTATGTATTCGGCAAGAATGCTGAGGGATTGAAGATTTACAAGACTGCCAATACCGATGGTATGGGATGGCAGGAGATTACCGCCAATATCGCTTTCGGTGCGGATGACTATCAGAATGCGGTGGCTATGGGTAATAACCTCTATATCTTGTCAGACGGAAAGGTATATGCTTCTGCAGATGGCAGCAACTGGCAGGAGAAGGGAAGCGATGCTTCTCTCAAAATGATGGTAGGCGCCAGCAGCAAGAACCTTTATGCCTATACTGCTGCCGGTATCTCTGTTTCAAAGAATCAGGGTGCCAGCTGGACTGCTTTGGCGCTTGACAAGAGCGTTGATTATCTGCCAACAAATAATCTCTCTATGTGCTCTACCAGCATTCGCTCTGCCAAGAACGTGGAATATCTCATGCTGATGGGTACTCGTGACAAGAGTTATGGCGACTCTATCGCTACTATCTGGAACCACGTAGTAGACAATGATGCTGATGTCGCTGACAATGAGTGGAATTACTTCGAACTCGACAGCCATCAGCCATACAAGATGCCGATGATGGATCAGGTATTGACCTGTGCAGCAGATACAGGCTTTGTTGCTGTGGGCAGCAATGGCAAATGGTATAAGAGCAAGGATAACGGAATTAGCTGGAAGGTTGACTCTCTGGTTACTCTGCCTGCAGCCTTTACCTTTAACGTTAACAGCAGCATCGGTTTCTGTCGTGATGCCAACAATTACTATTGGCTGATTCGTGGTGGTAATGTCTGGAAAGGCCGCTTCAATCGTGATGGCTGGCGCAAGGACCAGACTATTTTTGAATAACTGAAATGTAGTCATGATTCGTAACTTATGCAGCCTGTTGCTTCTCATCAGCTTGCTTTCCGTTCAGAAGGCGCAAGCGCAGGATGACCCGCAATATCGATTGGAGATAGGTGCGGGCATAGGTACTATGGCGTATGAGGGCGACTTTAATGGCAGCATTTTCAAGAATATGCAGCCGATGGCTGCCGTTGTGGGACGATATAATATCGACCCATACAAAGATCTGCGGCTGAATATTGGCTTTGGCAAGATAAAAGGATCTTCTGACAATGTGGATTCTTATTTCCCTGACTATGCCGGGCTGCCTTACTCGTTTAACAATACGCTGGTAGATGCCAGCTTCGTGTTCGAGTATAACTTCTGGCCATACGGTACGGGTAGAGATTATCGGGGAGCCAAGCCGCTGGTGCCGTTCATCTTTGGTGGTCTGGGAGCCACCTATGCGACGGGAAGCGAAAAGAATGTGTTTACCGCCAATATCCCCCTGGGTATAGGCGCAAAATATAAAGTAAGTGAACGACTGAACGTAGGACTGGATTGGACCATCCATTTCTCGCTGAGCGATGAGCTGGATGGGGTGAAAGACCCTTACTGGGTAAGCAGTAGCGGAGCTTTCAAGAATACCGACTGCTACTCAACGCTGCAGGTGTCGCTGACCTATAGTTTCAGTGCAAAATGTAGAACTTGTAATAAAGAAGATTAATATGGACAACTTGGATATGAACAGAATACCTGAGCACATCGCCATCATCATGGACGGCAATGGACGCTGGGCAACAGAAAGAGGCAAGAACCGCAGTTATGGTCATCAGGCAGGAGTGGACGCAGTGCGTTGCATTACCTCAGAATGTACTCGCTTGGGTGTGAAATTCCTTACCCTCTATACCTTCTCTACCGAAAACTGGAACCGTCCTGCCGACGAGATTTCTGCCTTGATGGGACTGGTACTGTCTTCACTGGAAGATGAAATCTTCATGAAGAACAATGTACGTTTCCAGGTGATAGGCGATATGAAGCGATTGCCACAGGCGGTGCAGGATAAGTTGCAGGAAACAATGGATCATACTGCCAAGAATGATGCCATGACCATGGTGGTAGCCCTGAGCTATTCTTCACGATGGGAAATCATGAAGGCGATGAAGGAAACCGTGAAGGAAGCCATGGAGAAGGGCACCAGCTATGAGGAAGTGGAGAAGATGCTGACCGAGGAGAACTTTGAGAAGCATCTGGAGACCAACTTCATGCCAGACCCAGACCTCCTGATCCGTACAGGTGGCGAGTTGCGTATCAGCAACTATCTGTTGTGGCAGATTGCATATTCAGAGTTGTATTTCTGCGATACTTACTGGCCAGACTTCAACGAGGAGTGCCTGCACAAGGCTATTGCGAGTTACCAGGCTCGCCAGCGTCGCTTTGGCAAGACTGAGGCTCAGGTAGAGGCAGAGGAAGAAAAGTAAAAAAACAACCCCCAATATAAGAAACGAAAATACATTATATATAATAAGGTATAAATGAACAAGCTAAGAAAGATTTTCATCCTGCTGCTAGGCGTTATGGCAAGTATGCAGATTCAGGCACAAGATAAGATCGTTAATCCCGACATCTCTTATGCTGGTACACCCCGTACGCTGAAACTGGGTGGCATCAATGTATCAGGTGTGGAAGGATACGAAGACTATGTGCTGACTGGTATCTCCGGACTTACAGTAGGAGATGAGATTACTGTACCTGGAGACGACATCACTACTGCTGTCAAGCGTTACTGGAAGCATGGACTCTTCTCGAAGGTTGCTATTGCTGCCGACTCTATCGTGGGTGAGAAACTCTATCTCCACATCTATCTGGCTGTTCGCCCTCGTATCTCAAACATCAATTACATCGGTTTGAAGAAGAGCGAACGTGAAGACATGGAGCAGAAACTCGGCATGGTGAAGGGTACGCAGGTTACTCCTAACATGCTGGACCGTGCCAAGATTCTTGCCAAGAAATACTTCGACGACAAGGGTTTCAAGAACGCCGACATCCAGATTAACCAGCGTGATGACGTGGCAAACAAGGGACAGGTAATCCTTGATGTGATAGTAGACAAGAAGGAAAAGATCAAGGTACACGAGATTACCATCGACGGTAACGAGCAGCTGAGCGACAGGAAGATCAAGGGTGGACTCTTCTCCAAGGGTGCCTTTGCCAAGACTCATGAGGCTGGTAAGTTTGCCACTTTCTTCAAATCCAAGAAGTTTACACCTGAGCGTTGGAAGGAAGATAAGGAGAAACTGATCGAGAAATACTACGAGTACGGTTATCGCGATGCACAGATTCTGGAAGACAGCGTGAGCAACTTTGATGACAAGCATGTAAATGTATACGTCAAGGTGGCTGAAGGCAAGAGATATTATCTGAGAAATATCACATGGTCGGGTAATACCGTATACAATACCTTCGACCTGGATCGCATTCTGGGTATGAAGAAGGGTGATGTATATAACCAGAAGTTGCTGAAAAAGCGACTCAATGAGGACGATGATGCGGTTTCCAACCTCTATTATAACAATGGTTACGTGTTCTCTAACATCAATCCTGCCGAAATCAATATCGACGGAGATTCCATCGACCTGGAGATGCGCGTGACAGAAGGACCTCAGGCTTATCTGAGCCATGTACGTATCAACGGTAATACCCGTCTCTATGAGAACGTAGTACGCCGAGAGCTCCGTACCAAGCCAGGTGACCTTTTCTCTAAGGATGCCCTGCTGCGTTCGGCACGTGAGTTGGCTTCTATGGGACACTTTGATCCTGAGAAGGTTAACCCGGATGTAAGGCCTAATCCTGAGGATGGTACGGTGGATGTAAACTGGGACCTGGAGCAGAAGAGTAACGACCAGATTGAGTTCTCGCTCGGTTGGGGTCAGACGGGTGTCATCGGACGTGTGGGCTTGAAGCTCAACAACTTCTCCATGGCAAACCTCTTCAACAAGAACAAGGAGCACCGTGGTATCATGCCTATCGGTGACGGTGAGGTGCTGAGTATCGGTGCACAGACCAACGGTACCTACTATCAGAGCTACAACGTAAGCTACTCTACCAACTGGTTTGGCGGCAAGCGTCCTATCCAGTTCAGCGTAGGTGCATACTACAGTAAGAGTACCGACGTGTCAAGCAACTATTACAATAGTGCTTACATGAACAACTATTACAGCTATATGTATGGTTATGGTTCCAGTTACTATAATAACTACGAGAACTATTACGATCCAGACAAGTACATCCAGATGGTGGGTGTGAGCCTCGGTTGGGGTAAGCGCCTCCGTTGGCCGGATGATTACTTCACCTTGTCTGTACAGTTGGCTTACCAGCGCTACATGATGAAGAACTGGAGCTATATGTTGATGACCAACGGTAATGCGAACAACTTGAACTTGACCATCGCATTGAACCGTACATCAACCGACAACCAGCTCTTCCCACGTACAGGTTCTGAGTTCGAGGCAAGCGTCAACCTTACTCCACCATGGAGTGCGTTCGACAACAAGGACTACAAGAATCTGGCAAACAACTCTCAGTCTGCCACCTATTCAATGGAGCAGCAGGAGAAGTATCGCTGGATTGAGTATCACAAGTGGAAGTTCAAGTCTAAGACTTATACAGCACTCACAGAGGGGCAGAAGTGCTTCGTATTGATGACCCGTGTAGAACTCGGTTTGCTCGGTGCTTACAACAAGTACAAGAAGAGTCCATTCGAGACCTATTATGTGGGTGGTGACGGTATGAGCGGTTATTCATCATATTATGGTGAGGAAACTATCGGTCTCCGTGGTTATGAGAACGGTTCTGTATCATACGGCCGCAGCACAGGTTACTATGCTTATGCCTACGACCGCTTCTCACTGGAGCTCCGTTATCCATTCCTCCTGGGTAATACCACCATTTATGGTTTGACCTTTGTTGAGGCTGGTAACGCCTGGTATGATACCAAGGACTTCAACCCATTCAGCATGAAGCGTAGTGCTGGTGTGGGTGTTCGTATCTTCCTGCCAATGGTAGGTTTGATGGGTATCGACTGGGCATACGGTTTCGACAAGGTTTGGAACGGAAGCCAGTATAAGAAGGGTGGAAGCCAGTTCCACTTCATCTTAGGTCAGGAATTCTAAAGATAAATCTTATGAAGAAAATAGTATTGATGCTGATGATGGCTGTAGCAGCCATCTCAGCACATGCGCAGAAATACGCATTGGTAGATATGGAATATATCCTGAAGAATATTCCAGCTTATGAGCGTGCCAACGAGCAGTTGAACCAGGCTAGTCTTCTTTGGCAGGCTGAGGTAGAAGCCCTGAATACGGAGGCTAGCACTCTGTACAAAAACTACCAGAACGAAGTGGTCTTCCTCTCACAGGAGCAGAAGAAGGCTAAGCAGGATGCCATCATGCAGAAAGAGAAAGAGGCAAGCGACCTGAAAAAGAAATATTTCGGGGCTGAAGGCGAGCTCTATAAAAAGCGTGAGGCATTGATGGGACCTATCCAGGAAGAGATTTATAATGCCGTCAAGGAAATCTCAGATTTGCGTGGTTATACACTGGTAATAGACCGTGCCAGCAACAATGGTATCATTTTTGCTTCGCCAAAGGTAGATATTAGCAACGAAGTGCTCCAAAAATTAGGTTATTCCAAATAATAATTGTAAATTTGCAGCCGATAGTGAACGTATGGCGCTTGCAAGGCGGCATGGGAACATGAATTAGAATTAATAATCAAAAAGAAATAAAACAATGAAAAAGCTTATTTTAATGTTGATGCTTTGTGCACCAATGACAATGATGGCACAGAAGTTTGGCAAGGTAAATACACAGCAGATCATGCAGTCTTTGCCAGATGTTGCTAAGGCTAACGGCGAGATGGAAGCTCTCCAGAAGCAGAAGGAGAACGACCTCAAGGCTATGCAGGACGAGTTCCAGCGCAAGGCTGACGAGTACCAGAAGGGTGCCAGCACCATGAACGCTACTGCTAAGCAGCAGAAGGAAACTGAATTGCAGGGTCTTCAGCAGAAGATTCAGCAGGCTTACCAGGATGGTCAGCAGGAGTTGCAGAAGAAGAGCAGCGAACTCATGCAGCCTATCGTAGCTAAGGTTCGTACTGCTATCGAGGCAGTAGGTAAGGCTGGTAACTATACTTACATCTTCGAGGAAGGTTCTGCTGTTTATACTGGTACCAACGTGGTTGATGTAACCAAGGAGGTTCAGGCTAAGATTAAGTAATCAATCGGTTCATTCGATAGTAAGCTGAGGGCAGGCACAAGTGCCTGCCCTTATTTATCATCCAGTATATTCATATATAATATAATAAGGTATCACGCATCATGAAAAAGAATCTCTTATTTTTGGCTTTCGCTCTCTTTGCACTCTCGGCTTCTGCCCAGCAGAATCCAGCGGTGGGAGCACAACAGGCAACTACTGCTGCCCAGCCGGTATTGCGATTTGGCTACTTCAGTTTTGAGCAGGTTTTTCATACCATGCCTGGCTATGCCATAGCCAAGCATAATATGGACGAACTCCGTGGCAAATACGATGAAGAAACCAAGCGTGTTGAGACCGAGTTTAACAGCAAGTATGAGGAATTTCTTGATGGCCAGCGCTCTTATGCCAAGTCTATCTTTGAGAAAAGACAGGCTGAGCTGCGTGAGTTGATGGAGAAGAATATTGCCTTCAAGGCTGAGGCTGCCCGTCTTCTGAAAAAGGCAGAGGAGGAGGCTTATGCTCCATTAAAGGCAAAGATGAATGCTGCCTTACAGCAGATAGGTAAGGAGAACGGATTTGCTTTCATTCTCAATACCGATAACAATGCCACTCCTTATCTGAGTGCTGAGATGGGTGTGGATATTACAGAAGCACTAAAGGAGAAAATTAAATGATGTTACCATCTAATCCGGGACCTATCGGTATCTTCGATTCGGGCTATGGCGGTCTTACCATCCTGCATGGATTGCGCCAGCTCTTGCCACAGTATGACTATATGTACTTGGGCGATAATGCCCGTGCCCCTTACGGTTCCCGTTCCTTCGAGGTTGTATACAAATTTACCCGCCAGGCGGTTATCAAGCTGTTCTCAATGGGTTGTCATCTGGTTATCCTGGGTTGCAATACGGCATCGGCTAAAGCCCTGCGTTCCATCCAGCAGAGGGATATTCCGGAATTGGATCCGGATCGTCGCGTGCTGGGTATTATCCGACCAACTGCCGAGGTGATTGGCGAACTCACCAAGAGCCGGCATGTGGGTATTCTTGCCACGGAAGGTACCATCAAGAGTGAGAGCTACAAGATGGAAATAGGTAAGTTGTGGCCAGACATAGAGGTAAATGGTGTGGCTTGTCCTCTGTGGGCTGCCATCGTAGAAGCTAATGAAGCGGATAGCCCTGGTGCTGATTACTTCGTCAAGAAACGCATCGATCAGTTGATGCGCAAGGATGCTGATATTGATACCATCATTCTGGGTTGTACCCATTATCCGCTGCTCATGAGCAGCATCGTGAAGAATATTCCTGACGGGGTGAGGGTTGTGCCGCAGGGACAGTATGTAGCAAACAGCCTGAAGGATTATCTGAAACGCCATCCAAACATGGAACAGATGGTTACGAAGGGTGGAACCTGCCAGTATCTGACTACAGAAAGTGAGGAAAAATTTAAAGAGTCTGCGATGATCTTCCTGCATGAGCAGGTAAATGCTACCCACGTAGACCTGGAATAATTTATAATTAATAGTTAAGAATTATGCAAGAAACAAGACAAAACCGTATATCAAGACTTCTCCAGAAGGAGTTGAGTCTTATTTTCCAGTCACAGACCCGCATGATGCACGGTGTGATGGTAAGTGTTACAAAGGTAAGAGTAAGTCCGGATCTCAGCATCTGTACTGCTTACCTCAGTGTGTTCCCATCAGAGAAGGGTGAGGAGATCTTGAAGAATATCAATGCCAACGAGAAGACTATCCGTTTCGACTTGGGTAGAAAGGTGAGAAACCAGTTGCGTATCATTCCTGAGCTCCGTTTCTTCCTGGATGATAGTCTGGACTATCTGGAGCATATCGACGAACTCTTGAAAAAGTAAAAGAGTAAAGGAGTAAAAAGGTAAAAAGACAAATGAATTTTCCATTCTTTATAGCTCGTAGGTATCTTTTCTCAAAGAAGAGCACACACGTTATCAACGTGATCAGTTCTATCTCTGTGATTGGTGTGGCTGTGGCTACGATGGCTTTGGTTATCGTATTGAGCGTGTTTAACGGTTTTCATGACCTGGTGGCATCGCTCTTTACGAGTTTTGATCCACAGCTCAAGGTTGTGCCTGTGGAGGGAAAGACAGCCCCTTCTGATGATCCCATTCTAACCCAGATTCGCTTGCTGCCAGAAGTGGATGTGGCTACGGAAACCGTAGAGGATCAGGCGTTGGCTATCTATCAGGGCAAGCAGGCTATGGTTAAGATTAAGGGTGTGGAAGATAACTTCTCAGAGTTGTCGCACATTACTGATATCTTGTATGGAGACGGCACTTACTCTCTTCATGCGGCAAACCTGGAGTATGGTATCCTGGGTATCAGGCTGGCGCAAACCATGGGTATCGGAGCTCAATGGGATGGTTATCTCAAGATTTATGCTCCAAAGAAAGAAGGACAGTTGGATTTGTCGAATCCTGGAGAGGGCTTTGTTGCCGATTCGCTCAATTCGCCTGGTGTGCTTTTCTCGGTAAGGCAGTCGAAATATGACAAGAACTACATCGTAACCTCCATAGCCTTCGCACGCAATCTCTTCGGACAGCAAGGAATGCTCTCCGATCTGGAAATCCGTTTGAAGGAAGGAAGCGATTTGAATGCCGTCAAGGCTGAGATGCAGAAGATAGCCGGTACCAAGTATAAGGTGCTCGACCGCTTTGAACAGCAGGAAGATACTTTTAAGATTATGTCGATAGAAAAATTGATGGCATATATCTTCCTGACCTTTATCCTGGTGGTGGCTTGCTTCAATATCATCGGCTCGTTGTCGATGCTCATCATTGACAAGAAGAATGATGTGGTGACGTTGAGGAATCTGGGTGCCAATGATAAGCAGATTACGAGAGTCTTCCTTTTCGAAGGACGTATGATTGCCGTGATTGGTGCCGTGATAGGTATCGGATTGGGATTGTTGCTTTGTCTCTTACAGCAGCAGTATGGTTTCGTTCGCCTGGGTGAATCGGAAGGCTCGTTTATCGTGGATGCTTATCCGGTCAGCGTACATTATACAGATGTGGCTATCATCTTTGTTACGGTCATCGCCGTGGGATGGCTTGCCGTATGGTATCCGGTACGGGCATTGAGTAAAAGACTTTTGAGTTAATAGAAAGAAATTTTGTCCTTTGCTGTTTTTAGGCACGGATTACACGGATTTTTTATGATATGATAATCGCTTTACTTACATTAGCAGCATAAATCCATGTAATCCGTGCCTTATCTATACCCTAAGCAAGATATTTATGACACCCCCTCTTCTTTTTTATTCTTATTTTTTTCTGATGAGTGTCAAACCATCGCGCAGCGGCAGAATCACCACTTCTACACGGGGGTCGTTGGCAATCAGGTCGTTGAAGGCACGGATGCCCTTGGTCTGATGGTCACGGTCGTAGGCAGGGTCAATAACATGCCCATCCCATAATGTGTTATCTGCAAGGATATATCCGCCAGGGTTCAGAATCTTCATCACCATTTCGTATGTCTCGATATAGGTGCGCTTGTCGCCATCCACAAAAGCCATGTCGAACATCACTCCCAGCTTGGGCGCTTCTACATTGGCATCTCCGATGCGGAAGTCTATTTTGTCGGCAACATCCGAACCTTCTATCCAGGGACGGGTGAAATCTTCCATCTCGTCGTTGATTTCGAAAGTGTATAACTTGCCGCCTTCCTGCAGCCCCTGCGCCAGACAGATGGCGCTATAGCCGCTGAAAGTGCCTACTTCCAGAATATTTTCAGGACGTATCATCTGTACAAGCATCTTGAGCAGACGACCCTGAATGTGACCACTTGCCATACGGCCGTGGATGGTGTGGATATTCGTGGCCCGGTAAAGACGGTATAGATAATCGCCTTCTGGCTCAATATGCTGGCAGATGTATTTGTCGATAAGTTCTGTCTCTGTCATATTATTGATTGGCTATGATTCCTGCAATGGCAAGGTCGTAAGAAGCCAGACCGAAACCGCAGATGACTCCGAGGCAAGCGCAGGAAATATAAGAATGATGGCGGAACTCTTCACGTTTGTGCACGTTGGAGATGTGAACCTCAACGCAAGGACATTTCAAACTCCGGATGCAGTCTTGCAAGGCAATACTTGTATGGGTATAGGCACCTGCATTGAGAACTACTCCATCGTAAGAGAATCCCACTTCCTGTAATTTGTTGATAAGCTCACCCTCGATGTTGCTCTGATAGTAATCTATCTCAACATCAGGATATTTAGCCTTTAACTGAGGTAAGTAACTCTCGAAAGAATTGCTGCCATAAATGCCTGGTTCACGAACACCTAAGAGGTTCAGGTTTGGACCATTGATGATTTGTATTTTCATAAACAATCGATTTTTATTTTCTAAATCAATATTTTTTTGTATCTTTGCGGCAGAGAGCAGACTCGATGTCTTGAATGAAGAAAAGACAAAGAGCATCAATTCTCTGCTTTCAGATGCAAAGGTAAGAATAAAAATGGAAACAGACAAGAAAATGGGTAATGATTTTATCAGGAATTATATGAGGTACCTCAAGTTGGAGCGCAGCTACTCGCTCAATACGCTTGAGGCATATCGTCATGATCTGCAATTCCTGATAGAATATGGAGAAGAGAATGACAAGTCGCTTCTGGAAATGAGATTGGAAGATTTGGAAACCTTTTCTGCCAGCTTGCATGATAAGAAGATAGGAGCCCGTTCGCAAGCCCGTATTCTGAGTGGCGTGCGTTCTTTCTATCGCTTTCTGGTACTCGACGGTTATATAAAGGATGATCCTACGGAACTCTTGCCTTCTCCTCAGATAGGACAGCACTTGCCTGAGTATCTTTCCGTGGAAGAAGTGGATGCCCTGGAAGGTGCCATTGACTTATCCAAATGGGAAGGACAGCGCAACAAGGCGATTATAGAAACTCTCTTCTCTTGCGGTCTTCGGGTGTCTGAGTTGGTTTACCTCAAGAAAAGTGATGTGTTTGAGGAAGAAAAGTTTATCCGTGTTCTTGGAAAGGGAAGCAAGGAACGACTTGTGCCTATCTCGGGTAAGGCATTGAAGGAGATCAACTTATGGTATATTGACCGGAATCTCATGAAGATAAAACCTGGCGAAGAAGACTATGTGTTCCTGAACCGTAGAGGTGCCCATCTCACACGCACCATGATCCTTGTCATGATCAAGCAGGCAGCACAGGATGCCGGTATCAAAAAAACGATTTCGCCGCATACTCTGCGACACAGTTTCGCCACAGCTCTGTTGAAGGGAGGGGCTGATCTCAGAGTTATACAGGACTTGCTTGGACATGAGGATATCGGGACGACAGAAGTCTATACTCATATAGAAACTTCCGACCTTCGTGAAGCTATATTGAAACACCATCCACGTAATATCAAGAAGTAAATCGGGCATTCTGAGGAAAATGTAGTCACATGGTCCTCAGAATGCTCGTTTTTTCTATAGAAAATAGCAGAATCTGAAAAAAAATGCGTAACTTTGCAGCCGCAAATAAATGAATATCAATAATTAATAGAAAATAAAGGAGAAAATATGGCATATTTGTTTTCATCAGAATCAGTTTCTGAAGGGCATCCAGATAAAGTATCTGATCAGATTTCAGACGCATTGCTAGACCAGTTCCTGGCATACGATGACCATTCACACTGTGCAATTGAGACCTTTTGTACTACAGGTCAGGTTGTCATCATGGGCGAGGTGCGTTCTAATGTATACGTAGACTTGCAGACTATAGCACGCAAGACCATCAAGAAGATTGGTTATACCAAGAGCGAATATCAGTTCGATGGTGATTCTTGCGGTATTCTTACTGCTATTCATGAGCAGAGTGATGACATCAACCGTGGCGTATGTCGTGAGGAAGATGAGAATCAGGGTGCTGGTGACCAGGGTATGATGTTCGGTTATGCTACTAATGAAACCGAAAACTACATGCCTGTATCACTTGGCCTGGCACAGCTCATCATGCGAGTACTTGCTGATATCCGTAAGGAAGGCAAGGTGATGACTTATCTTCGTCCAGACTCCAAGAGTCAGGTTACTATCGAGTACTCTGATGATAATATTCCACAGCGCATCGATACCATCGTTGTTTCTACCCAGCATGATGATTTCATCAAGAAGGAAAATGGTGAGGATGACGATGAGGCTATGCTGGCTAAGATTCGTGAGGATGTGCTCAATATCTTGATTCCACGTGTCAAGACACACTTGAGCGATAAGGTGTTGGCTCTCTTCAACGATGATATCAAATACTTTGTAAATCCAACAGGTAAGTTCGTTATTGGTGGTCCTCATGGAGATACTGGTCTTACAGGTCGTAAGATTATCGTAGATACCTATGGCGGTAAGGGTGCTCATGGTGGTGGTGCCTTCTCAGGTAAGGACTCTAGTAAGGTAGACCGTTCTGCTGCTTATGCTGCTCGTTATATCGCCAAGAATATGGTAGCAGCTGGTGTTGCAGACGAAATGTTGGTACAGGTAAGTTATGCTATCGGCGTGGCAGAACCTGTAAGCATCTATGTGAACACTTATGGCAGAAGTCATGTGAATATGACAGATGGTGAAATCGCCAAGAAGGTTGCCGAGATGTTCGACCTCCGTCCAAAGGCTATTGAGCGCCAATTGAAATTGCGCCAGCCAATGTTCTTTGAGACTGCTGCTTATGGTCACATGGGACGTAAGAACGAAGTAGTAGAGAAAACCTTCACCAGCCGTTACCATGAGGCAAAGACCATGAAGGTTGAACTTTTCACATGGGAGAAACTTGACAAGGTAAACGAAATAAAGAAAGCATTCGGACTATAAGGAAAGGATAAATATAAAGAATGGTGCAACAAGCAGATTCGATATTGACAGCAGAAACAGCACTTGAGGCTGCAGAACAGCAGCAGGTGCAGAAGCTACATGGCAGCCAACTCACACCCAAACAGGTGCTGAGTTGGCTGCCAAAGAATGCAACCCCTGCTCAGCAAGATTCAATGATACGCGCGCACATTAAACCTAGTCAAATACACTGGAGCGAAATGCCCGACACGTTGCATCTACCAGGACATAAACCAGGAAAGAGTTTTCGAGATGTCAGTTTACCACAGTATTATCGCGAATCATTCTTTTCTAAGGATTCATTGTTTCACCCAGAACTGAAAGGTGGCCGATTAGGTGTTGCGGGAGATCCTGTACCCTATACGGTGGCAGGAGATAATTTCATTACCTCGCTCTTGTTGCTCTGTTTTGTGATGGCTTGTGTGGCATTCGCTAAAACCAAGCAACTCATTCTGCGGCAGGCAAAGACTTTCTTCCGTACCCCATCGTTGGGAACAACTGAGATATCGGAGACAAGCAATGAAATCAGATTCCAGTTCTTCTTCGTATTGCAGACGTGTCTCCTGATAGCTATAGGATATTTCATCTATTCCAAGGCTTCTATCAGCGATACTTTTACCATCGAGCAATATCAGGTGATAAGTATATATGCGGGATGCGTGGGAGGATATTTCCTAATGAAGGCAATCCTCTATAGCATATCGGGTTGGGTGTTCTTTGATAAGAAAAAAAATGTACAATGGCTTAAAGCTTACCTCTTTCTGATATCCTGTGAAGGGGTGGCTTTGTTCCCTATGGTGATGCTGCTGTCGTATTTTGATTTTTCGCTTCAGGTGGCGGTCATTTATACGCTAGTAGTACTAGGAATAGTTAAAATATTATCGTTTTACAAGACATATCTAATCTTTTTTAAAAGAAATGGTGTGTTTTTGCAAATATTTTTGTACTTTTGTGCCCTCGAAGTGGTACCGTTGTTTGCCCTATGGGGTGGACTCGTATTGATAAGTCATTATCTGAAAATAAACTTTTAAGACAAAATGGTAAAGAAGATTTTAGTTTCTCAACCCAAACCAGCAAGTGAGAAGTCTCCTTATTTTGATATTGAAAAGGAATTCGGCGTGGAATGTGTTTTCCGCCCATTCTTTAAGGTTGAGGGACTTACAGCTAAGGAATTCCGTCAGCAGAAGATTAATCTGTTAGACTATACTGCCGTGGTATTTACTTCACGCCATGCAGTAGACAACTATTTTAAGTTGGCAAAAGAAATGCGCATTACCATCCCTGAAGACATGAAATACTTTTGTGTCATCGAGACGATTGCGCTCTACATCCAGAAGTACGTGCAGTATCGTAAGCGCAAGGTTTTCTTTGGCGATACAGGTAAGATTGACGGTTTGATGGCACAGATGGCTCGTCATAAGACCGAAAAGTATCTTGTTCCATTGAGCTGCGTTCATAATGATGATATCAAGGACTTGCTTGATGAGAAGAAGTTGAAGCACACAGAGTGTGTGATGTATCGTACTGTAAGTAATGATTTTACTGAAGAGGAGATAAAGAACTTCGACTATGACATGATGGTTTTCTTCAGTCCAACAGGTGTAAAGGCCCTCAAGAAGAATTTCCCTAAGTTTGAACAGGGCAATATAGCCTTGGCTGCTTTTGGACCAGCTACAGCCAAGACTGTGGCAGATGAAAATCTCCGCCTTGACTTGGAGGCTCCTACCAAGGAATTCCCTTCTATGACAGGAGCGCTGAAGGATTATCTGAAACGTCATAATAAATAGATTATTAGAGAATTGTAAATATGTCGGATCAAGGAATATACACATTCGGAAAAAACGAGCATCTATGCAAGCATCTGCTGATAGATTTGCTCTTTAAGGGACATGCCAAGGCTATGACGGCATGGCCTATACGAATGGTATATTTACTGGTAGACAAAAAGGAAGAGCAGGAGCAGTCGGTGCAGGTACTGATCAGTGTTTCCAAACGCTTTTTTAAGCGAGCTGTTAAACGTAATAGAGTGAAGCGACAAATTCGTGAGGCTTTCCGCTATAACAAGATGGCTTTGGAAGAACAGATGAAGGAACTGTCTGGTAAGCAATTGCTTGTGGCTTTCATTTGGCAAGATGGAAAATTGCATGAATCGGCTGAAATCAATGCCAAGATGCATCAGCAGATGAAGCGATTGGTTGAGAAATTGCAAAATGAAACGGGAGTGAAGAAATCATCTTGTGCTGAGCCTGGTTTATGAGAAAGTTGTTGCATTCTTTAATGCTTGGTATAAAAAAAGCATTGATGTGGGGATTGTTGCTACCAATCATCTTCTATCAGAAGTGCATAACCCCTTATACGCCACCATCGTGCCGCTTTCAGCCCACTTGCTCAGAATATGCGAGACAAGCCATTCTGAAGCATGGTCCTTTCAAAGGACTTGCTTTGGCTATATGGCGTATCTTGAGATGCAACCCTTGGGGTGGTTCGGGCTATGACCCCGTGCCGTAAGTTTCCGACTGTATCGTTGGGCCCCATATACATATTATATAATATATAAAGAAATCACATTCGATGGCAAAAAATTTTGTTGAAGAATTGAAATGGCGTGGTATGCTGGCGCAGATTATGCCAGGTACTGAGGAATACCTTAACACCCACATGGTGTCTGCCTATCTCGGAACAGACCCTACTGCAGACTCTCTGCACATCGGTCACCTTTGCGGTATCATGATGTTGCGTCACTTGCAGCGTTGTGGTCACAAACCTTATCTCCTCGTTGGAGGTGCTACAGGTATGATTGGCGACCCTTCTGGCAAAAGCCAGGAGCGTAATCTTCTCGACTCTGAGACTCTCTATCATAACCAGGAAGCTATCAAGAAACAGGTGGCTAAGTTCCTTGATTTTGATGGTAATGAGCCTAACAAGGCTGAGTTGGTAAACAACTACGACTGGATGAAGGACTTCACCTTCCTCGACTTCGCTCGTGTGGTAGGTAAGCACATTACTGTTAACTATATGATGGCGAAGGATAGCGTGCAGAAGCGTTTGAATGGTGAGGCTCGTGACGGTTTGTCTTTCACAGAGTTCACTTATCAGTTGCTTCAGGGCTACGACTTCCTCTATCAGTATGAGAAGTATGGCGTGCGCCTCCAGTTGGGAGGTAATGACCAGTGGGGTAACATGACTACCGGTACAGAGCTGATTCACCGTACATTGGGTAACGACGCAGAGTGCTTCTGCCTCACTTGCCCATTGATTACCAAGGCAGACGGCAAGAAGTTCGGTAAGACAGAGAGCGGTAACATCTGGTTGGATCGAAACCGTACTACTCCTTATGCTTTCTACCAGTTCTGGTTGAACGTAAGCGATGACGACGCTGAGAAGTATATCAAGATCTTTACCGACCTTGATAAGGAGACTATCGATGCCCTCGTAGAGGAGCACAAGCAGGATCCAGGTCGCCGTGTACTCCAGAAGCGTCTGGCTGAGGAGGTTACCGTGATGGTTCACTCTCAGGAGGACTTGGATATGGCTATCGCAGCCAGCAACATCCTCTTCGGTAAGGCTACCAAGGAGAACTTGGCACAGCTCGATGAGGCTACATTGAACGATGTTTTCGCTAATGTACCTCACTACGACCTCGACAAGAACTTGCTCGGTGGTACAGCTGTTGACCTCTTCAACCAGGAAGGTATGCAGATCTTCCCAAGTAAGAGCGAGATGCGCAAGCTCGTTAAGGGTGGTGGCGTTTCACTCAACAAGGAGAAACTCGCAGCTTTCGACCAGGTAATCACTGCTGATGACCTGATTGACGGCAAGTATCTTTTGGTTCAGAAAGGTAAGAAGAACTACTTCTTGATTACCGTTAAGTAATCGTTAAAAGTATTGAAAATATTTGGTAGTGGAGAAAAATTCCACTACCTTTGTAGCCGATTTGCTTGTCCTATGGTGTAATGGTAGCACTACAGTTTTTGGTTCTGTCAGTGGTGGTTCGAATCCGCCTGGGACAACAGGTCATAAATAACCCTTCAAGTCTTTGCGGATTTGGAGGGTTATTTTGTTATATAAGAGTTTAGTTTAGGTAGAAAAGGTTTATGCAAGAGATAGACTTGATATTTCAGCAGCATTATCGTCCACTATGTCTTTATGCCACTCATTATCTACCTCAGTTCGGGATAACGAGCTCTATCTAAAGGCTTTATAATGTTTTTATATAAGGGACACAGAGGCTTGGCAACCATCTATATATCTTGGATGGTTGCTGAGACAAAA
>NZ_JBQKLN010000054.1:0-25331 GCF_052116205.1 Prevotella sp. Sow4_E9_plate
GAATGGTATCCAAAATAGGAACCGCCGTATGCGGAACCGCATGTACGGTGGTGTGAGAGGTCGGAAAACGAAAGTAGGAGAAAAACTACTTCGTTTTCCTCCTACTCGATTTATATATAAAAGTTAGTGTTTATATATAAAAGCCAGAACATCGCTGCCCTGACTTTTATTTATTTCATTGTATTTTCTATTATTTTACTCTTCTCAATATATTTTGCATTTCGAAAACAACTTTAGGATTTGCTTCAGCTACATTGTTTTGCTCGTAGAGATTGTCAGAGATTCGATAGAGCTGAGGATTAGGATCGTTGCCGGTTTCAATCTTTGGTCCCCATTTTATCATTTTAGAACCATCATTTGGTTCTATGTATTTCCATTCTTTTGTGCGGATAGAAATTACATGATTATTTGACATTTCTGCAACCCATGGGCGATGGGTGTTATCGTTGCCGAGCAGATTTCCAAGATGGTTCTTGCTGTCGGGTGCACTGCCTTTAGGGAAGGTTGCACCAATCAGATTACCAAAGGATGCCATGAAGTCAATCTGTGACATGAGAACATCTGAAGTCTGATTTGGTTTTACCGACATTGGCCAACGAACGATAACAGGAATAGCCGTACCACCTTCGAAAGCACTGTATTTGTTACCACGCCAAGGACCTGCAGGCTTATGACCATTCAAAAGCTCTTCTGCCTGATCCTGATAACCGTCATCTACAACAGGACCATTATCACTAGTCAACAAAACGATAGTATTCTCTGCAATTCCAAGTTTATCCAATGTCTCCATGATCTTACCTACAGACCAGTCGAACTGCACAATGGCGTCTCCACGCATACCCATGCTGCTCTTTCCACGGAAACGCTGGTGTGGGAAACGAGGCACGTGGACATCGTTGGTGGCAAAATAGAGGAAGAAAGGATGATCGCTGTTTTTCTTGATGAAGTCGATGGCGTGGGTAGTGATGGAGTCGGCGATGTTCTCGTCTTTCCACAATGCCTTACCGCCACCCTTCATATAACCGATTCTGCCGATGCCGTTCACGATAGACATATTGTGGCCGTGGCTCGACTTCATATTATAGCACAACTCAGGATTGTCCTTTCCGGTAGGTTCGCCAGGGAAGTTCTTGAAATAGCTTACCTCGATAGGAGCCGACGGATCGTAGTTAGCTACCATGCCGTCTTCGATGAAAACACAAGGCACACGGTCGGCTGTGGCTGCCATGATGTAGTGATGGTCGAAACCTATGTCGGCAAGGGCTGCTGGCAATGGGGCATTCCAGTCTTGCTTGCCTGTTTCTGCACCCAAGCCCAAGTGCCACTTACCGATGGCACAGGTAGAATAGCCTACGCTCTTGAACATATCAGCTATGGTAAACTGGGTAGGCTGGATAATCATTCCCGCATCGCCCGGTGCTACGTCGGTACCTGGTCGGCGCCATGCATACTCACCCGTGAGCAGGGAGTAGCGGGATGGGGTACTGGTGGAAGCGATGGCGTGGGCATCGGTGAAGCGAATACCCTGCTTGGCCAGTTTATCTACGTTAGGAGTCTCTACGTTCTTGGCACCATAGCATCCCAGGTCGCCGTAGCCGAGGTCATCGGCGAGGATGATGATGACGTTAGGTTTCTGCTGATTGTTGGCTTTCGCCTTCTTGGCACCCATGCCTGCCGTGCAAACCAGGGGCGACATCAGGGCGATAGTCATATAAGTTTTGTTCATTTCGATAATCGTTAGTTATTTTTTAAAACATTCATAATGTTGGCAGGCGGACGCTGGGCGAGGAGTTCCCGTTTCATAAAGTCCATGTAGGGAGACACATGCGTATAGTACTGATAGTATCCTTGGCAGAGATAGTTCAGGCCCGGCTCTCCATACTTATCCTTCTCGAACCTGTTCTTGGGGCATTCGCCATGGCAGGCGAACTCCATGTCGCATTCCTTGCACTGGCGGGGCAGCGAAGTATGCTTCAACCGGCTGAAAGCCTGCTGCTTTTCGCCATAAAGCATGTCGATGAGTGACTGCTCCCTGATGTTTCCCAGTTTGTATTCAGGAAAGACAAAGTGGTCGCAGGAATATACATCGCCATTGTGTTCCATCACGCCTGCATGACCGCACTCCTTGGAGTAGGCGCAGATGCCTGGCAGCACCCCCATCCAGTTGGCAAGTGTGCAGTCGAAGATTTCCACAAAGGTCTTACCCACATCGTGGCGCACCCAGTCGTCGAAGATGGTGCAGAGGAAGTTGCCCCACTGTTGCGGGGTAACGGAAGCATCTGCAAGCGGAATCTCCCTGTCGTCGGCAAGACTCGCCAGGGTGCGACCGTCTTCATGTTCCGTCAGTCGCTCCACGATAGGGGTAAACTGCAAGTACTGGCAACCGTTGTCTCTGAAGAAATGATAGAACTCCAGCGGATGTCCAGCGTTGTAGGCATTGACCACTGCCATAGCATTCCATTCCACCCGATGCTTCTTCAGCAGGCTGATGCCCTGCATCACCTTTTCCCAGGAAGGCTTTCCGGCAGGAGTCATGCGATAGTGGTCGTGATATTCCTGGGGGCCGTCGATAGAAATGCCTACCAGCCAATGGTTCTTGGCAAAGAATTCGCACCATTCGTCGGTGAGGAGTGTGCCGTTGGTCTGGATGGCGTTATCTATCTGTTTGCCGTGGGCGTACTTCTTCTGAAGCGCCAGTGCTTTCTTGTAGAAGTCGATGGAGCGCATCAGCGGCTCACCTCCATGCCAGGTGAAAAGCACCTGCGGCATGGTTTGTGCCTCGATGTACTCTCGGGTGAATTGCTCCAGCATCTCATCGCTCATCAGATGGCGGTGGGAGTTCTGGTAAAGATTGTTCTTTTCCAGATAATAACAGTATTTGCAAGCCAGGTTGCAATGGGCACCTGCCGGCTTCAGCATCACATACAGTGGTTTGGCAAATGGGGTTGCTATGTTGTCGTTCATCATATTTTTTCTTTTTAGAAATCGGTTGGAATCTCGCAAAAATAGGAGATGGAATCAGAACTTGGTCAGAGTCATTTTCCTTAAAACTCTGGCAGCGTTATCTTGAAGTCCTTGCTGTCTCTGTGCTCCTTCTGGATGGCAGCCAGCAGATCTTTCACGATTTCAGGATGTTCTGCCGCCACATCGTGGTCTTCGTGAATATCCGAAGCTAGGTTGTAGAGGCGAGGCTTGCCTTTTACTACTACCATCTTCCAGTCGCCCTTTCTCACGCCAATCTGGTCGGTCTCATGAAATTCCCAATAGAGGTATTCGTGGTGCTTCTGCTCGGCATCCTTGCCCAGAAGGGTAGGAGCGATGGAAATACCGTCGAAGCCGTCGCCAGCCAACTTCCTGTTGGTGTAGCGCTTGGCGAAGTTCTTGATTCCGGCAAGGTCGCAGAAGGTTGGCATCAGGTCGTAGAAGGCAAACTGGGTATCGTTTACGCTGCCTGCCTTGATATGCTCTGGCCACCAGGCAATGAATGGGATGCGGATTCCGCCCTCGTAACACTGGCGCTTTAAGCCTTTCAATTTTCCGTCGCGACCGAAGAACTTCGGATCGGCACCGCCTTCCTCATGAGGACCGTTGTCCGAGGTAAAGAAGACCACGGTGTTCTTGTCTAGGCCCTTCTCCTTCAGCTTGGCGAAGATTTCGCCTACATACTGGTCAAGACGGGTAATCATTCCGGCAAACTGTGCGTGGGTATGAACCACGGCGTTGTATCTTGAGTCTTCCCATCCTCCCCAAGTCTTGTCCTCGAAGAATTTCTTCTGATAGTTCTCTAAAATGGAATCTTCTGGTTGAGCCAACTCTGCGTGAGGTAGGGTATAGGTAAGGAATCCTACGAAAGGATGCTTATTATCCTGCTTGTCAATCCACTCCAAAGCCTTGTCGTGGATGATGCGGGCAGAATACTGCTTGCGTTTGAAATAGTCCTTGCCGAACATCGGGTACTGGATATTCTGCTCCATGATATCTCTTACCACAGCCGTATCACCCAACGACTTGCTGTAACGGTTCAGGAAGTTGGGATAATAAAGATGTGCCTGGAACTGACAGATGTAGCCGTAGAATTCATCTACGCCACGCTTGTCGGGAGTAGAGGCAGAACCTTCGTATCCGCCTGCCCATTTTCCGAAGACGCCGGTGCGGTAGCCCTTGTCCTTGAGCATTTCCGGAAGAATCTTATGCTGCGGGTCGTAAGGTTCCTGCCCCACCACAGAAAAGTCCTCGTTTATTCCATACTTTACCATCGGTACGTTTCTCCAGTATTCCTTGTTGCCTTTTACGTGGGTGTGACCCGAATGCTGACCGGTCATGATTGTAGCACGCGAAGGGGCTGAAACCGGCGAACCGGCGTATGCCTGGGTGAATCGCATTCCCTCCTTTGCCATCTGGTCGATGTTGGGGGTATGGATGTAAGGCTGACCGTAGCAAGCCAAATCACCATATCCCATATCATCGCAGAGGATAAAGAGGATATTCGGCTGTTGTACGTTCTGTTTAGCTCCAGCAAGGGTAGGTAGGCAAATCATACCTACCCCTGTGAGCCATATTGTTTTGCTAGTTCTATTCATAAATCTGTAATCTTAGATTTCTTATTCGTCTACCTTCAAATTCTTGCGGTAGTTAGCGAGCAACTTCTTCAGTTCCTTCTCAATCTTCTGAGTGCCGGGCTTGCCGTAGATGTTGTGCTGCTCGTTAGGGTCTGCCTGGATGTCGTATAACTCCCAGTAGTCGATGTCTGCATCATTGGTGAAGTAGTTGATAGACTTCAGGGCATTGAAGCAGTTGTTTTCTCTTGTGCCTGGTTGTCCCTGATACTTATTTTCTACCACAGCTCTTTCTCCACCCTTGCCATAGAAGTGAATCAGCTTGTAGCGTTCTGTGCGAACACCATCGTGCTTGCGTACAAGATGATATGTAGGATAGTCGTAGTAGTGATAGTACAGGCTCTTGCGCCACTTCTTCACAGGCTGTCCGGCGAACAGAGGCTGTAGCGATGTTCCAGGCATGTACTTAGGCTTCTCCAAACCCGCCAAGTCGAGGAAGGTAGGGGCGAAGTCGATGTTCTGAACCATCTGGTTGCACTCGCTCTTTGGCTGGATGTGCTTAGGATAGCTGATGATGAGCGGAGTGTGGAATGACTCCTCGTACATGAATCGCTTGTCGAACCATCCGTGCTCGCCCATGTAGAATCCCTGGTCGGATGTATAGACAATGATGGTGTTGTCGGTGAGGTTGTTCTTGTCGAGATATTCCAGCAGTCTGCCCACACTCTCATCTACAGAGGCAATCACAGCCATGTAGTCGCGGATGTAGTTCTGGTATTTCCACTCGATCAACTCCTTGCCAGTCAGGTTCTTGCTCAGGAACTCACGGTTTCTTGGCATGTAGTAGGCATCGATGATGGCACGCTGCTTTGGAGTCATGCGGTTCATCTCGCCCATCAGACCGGCATAGGAATCTCTTCCCTCTGGAGTAGAAGGATCGTACATTTCTGGGACCTTCAGGTCGCGTACCATCTCCATGTACTTGTCGATAGACATCTTCTGTGTAGAAGCTGCAGAACCACGGGTTTCATAATCATCCCAGAAAGTCTCTGGCAACGGGAAGTTAACGTTGGCATACTTGTTTACATACTTGGTGTTAGGCATCCAGAGGCGGTGTGGTGCCTTGTGGTGAACCAGAAGACAGAATGGCTTGTTCTTGTCGCGGTTGTTCAAGTACTCGATAGCATGGTCGGTGATCAAATCGGTAGCATATCCCATCTCCTGCTTGAAGTTACCATACTGTCCGGTAGAAGCGAAGGTAGGGTTGTAGTACTGCCCCTGGTCATCTAGAACATGATAGTAGTCGAATCCCTTCGGACTGCAGGACATGTGCCACTTGCCCACAACGGCAGTAGAATAGCCTGCCCCCTGCAGCAGTTCTGAGAAGAAGGTCTTGGTAGAGTCGATACCCTCGGCAAGCTGTCGCTGTCCGTTCTGGTGACTGTAAAGACCGGTCATAAGACATGCACGGCTTGGTGTAGAAAGCGAGTTCTCCACGAAAGCCTCGTTGAATTTCATTCCTCTTTCAGCTAGGCGGTCGATATTTGGTGTTGGTGCCAATTTGGAGATAGGGCTACCGTATGCACTGATGGCTTGCATGGCATGGTCGTCACACATAATATACAAGATGTTAGGACGATCTCCTGCATTCTGTGCAAAGATCGACAACGGCATTACTTGTAGCGCTGCCAATGCGAGTAATGAGCGGTTGTTTTGCTTACGATTGTTGTTAACCATAACTTTTCAATTGTATAATTAAAAATTAGTGCTGATTCTATTTGAGTTTTTTGATGCTGATATGGAAAATTATATAGATTAAGAGATTGCAAAAAGAGGGAGTGCCGTCTCGGCACACCCTCTAAATTTTTTACATGAACTCTATTTTATAAAAACTAGCATCATGTTACTTAATATATGATTACCTATGAAGTTATCTCTTCAAGTTAGGGTTCTTCTCAACATCTGATGTTGGATATGGACAGTAAATTCTATCTTCTGTCCAAGAACCAGAAACGGTAACACTTTCCTTTGCTGTATAGGTTTTGCCATCCTGCTCAGCTACTACGAGAGGAGCATTAGCAACACGGTAGTCGAAGTTCTTCTTGAGTTCGTCCATACGAAGCTCGTCAGAACGACGTGTAACCATTGATACCCAGTTACCAGCAACTTCCCATCCGTGCTCGATGTAGCAAGCTTCAGCCAACTGCTCTGCATTCATGTCAGCAATCTTCACGGTAGTACCGTTGGTCAAAGTAACATTCTCTACGTCTGTAACGGCACGGCTGCGAACCTGACGGAGACAATCCTTAGCTTTGTTCAGGTCACCACCAGAGCGAGCTGCACTCTCAGCATACCAGAGAAGAATCTCAGAGTAGCGGATGAGGTTGTGACGGCGGTCGTTGATCATACCACCCCAGTTAGGAGCCTGGTAATCATAAGCCTGACGGAGCATGTTGCCGTTCTCGTCTGAGTTAACGGTGAAGATACAGAACATTGGGTGATAAGCTTCAACCTCTGGAGTCTTTCCGTCTTCTTTAAGAGCCCACCAATCTACAGCCTTAGTAATAGTGTTTCCATCCTGGAATGTTACCTTAGGAGCGTAGATAGCATTCTTGCGAGCACCCTCTGGGAATCTCTTCCAGAATGCGATTTCACCCCAAGCGTCACCCCAGCCACCATCGCCGAGACCTTCGAAGCGGCAGCAGGAAGAAAGCTGAGAGTCATGATCCCACCAACCACGAGCGTCGTTGTTGATACCAAGCACGGTCTCCATGTTGTAGTTGTTACCCATAGAGTAAACATCCTTCCACTCTGGGTTCAGGATGAAACCGTAAGAACCGTTGTTGTCGATGACAGACTTAGCCTGCTCTGCTGCGAGCTTGTAGTACTCTGTACCCATATTGAGTGGGTAACCAGCCATAGACATGTAAACTGCTGACAGGGTAGCCTGTGCAGCCTGTTTGGTTGTCCAGATATCAACACCGAACAAACGGCTAGGCTCCTTCTCATACTTGGTAGGAAGCTCGTTAACGGCTGCCTTCAAGTCTGAAACAATCAGTTCATATACATCCTTTACACTAGATGGAGCAACCTCCAACTGTGAAACGTTGGTACCGGTAATCAATGGCACAGGACCGAATACACGTACCAGGTAGTAGTAAGCGTATGCACGCCAGAAGTGTGCATTACCCAAAGCTACGTTAATCTTATCCTGAGCAACAGGAGCCTTATTTGCACTCTCAGTAATCAGGTTAGCAGCCTTGATTACAGAATAGTGCTGGTTCCATGCGTCTGTTACACCCTTGTTGGCACCATCAGATGCAAAAGCATCGAGGGCAGCACAAGCCTGCTTGTTAGAACCAGGGTTAGCAGTAATATCATCACCCTGCCACTGTGGGTACATAGGGTTGGTCCAGCTCTGTGTCTGGTTGATTCTGTCATACAGTGCGTTAACACTTGCAGTAAGGTCCTCTTCGCTATTGAAGAAGTTGTTAGGGGTCAAGTGTCCTTTTGGATCCTCATCCAGGAAGTCTCCACAAGAAGAGAATGTAAACAAGGATGCTGCCATGAGACAACCCATATATAATAATTTTCTAGTTTTCATAATTATTACAGTTTTTAGATTGTTGGAATTAGAAGTTAATACGAACACCCATTGTGATGGTACGAGGGTTAGGGTAAGCACCCATATCCAAACCATTGTCACGGTCTACACCATTGTCACTGAATGAAGCACCTGCAGGGTCAATACCCTTATAGCCGGTAATGGTGAAGAGGTTCTGAGCTGAGAGTGAGAGACGGATGTCTGCCAACTTGGTTACGCTGCGTGGGAATGTGTAAGCGATGCTGATATTCTCACAACGCAGATAGTTAGCATTTTCCAACCACTTGTCTGAGTTTCCGTATGTCTTGTTCTCTGCGCCAACTGTAGGCATGGTAACACCGATGTTGTTGAAGTAATCCTTATCGGTTACGAACATAGATGCACCTACCATTGAGTTCATGGCGTAGCGAACCATATTCAAACGCTTGGCACCGAATGCTGCATTGAAGAAGGCATTGAAGTCCCAGTTCTTATAACTTACTGTATTGTTCCAACCTAATGCGAAGTCTGGGTTTGAACGACCTAATACGAAGCGATCCTTTGAAGCATCAGGAGTAGCTGTTGTTCCACCATCTGCAGTGTAATACATATCAATATATTCACCCTTTGCATTCTTTTCAACACCAGCCCACTTGAAGCCGTAGAATGTACCGATAGCTTCACCTTCCTTGATGATGGTACATGGGTCAACAGTACCTGGAGAAGGGCTTGTACCATAAAGAATAGGAGAATCAGCAGTCAACTTGGTAACCTCGTTCTTGATGTAGCTGGCATTCAATGTAGATGACCATGACCAGTCCTTGGTCTGGATAATCTGTGCATTGATTGTAGCATCAAAACCCTTGTTGCTTACCTCACCGGCATTTACCCAGTATGATGTGCCACCCAGGTAACCAGGAGCTGATGTTGTCAGGAGGGCATCCTTTGTCTTCTTGTCGAAGTAGTCTAAGCTGATGCTCAAACGGTTGCCGCAGAAACCGAGGTCAACACCGAGGTCAAACTGATGAACCTTCTCCCATGACAAGTCAGGAGTTGCAAGACCATTTGCCCAGTAACCTGTGTAAGACTGATTAGTACCGTATGTGAAACCGGTTGTACCCAAAGAACCCAATGTAGAGTAAGGAGTAATATCCTGGTTACCGATGATACCGTAGCTTGCACGGATCTTCATGTATTCTACTGCATTCTTGATAGGCTCCCAGAACTTTTCGTTAGAGATGGTCCAAGCTGCAGCTGCTGATGGGAAGTAACCCCACTTCTTATTGGTGAAGCGGCTAGAACCATCCGCACGGAATGTACCAGTCAACATATAGCGGTCTGCATAGTTGTACATAACACGAGCTACACCAGAGAGCATGGTCCACTTGCTATAGCCGTTGCTAGGATTCTTGGAAGCTGCATCTGCTACGTTCCAGTAACCCAGCTGCTCGTGAGCAATACCAGTTCCAGAGAGACCCATGCGGCGAACCTCATTAGAGGTAACTTCCCATACGCCTGTAGCTGTCAAACCGTGATCACCCCACTTGTTGCTGTAAGTCAAGTTGTTGGTTGACTGCAACGCTGTAACTGTTGCATCGTTGTTGCCCATATTGTTACCAGCTGCGTTCACCTTTGTAGATGTGAAGCTATACCATTTGTAATCGTTATAGTCGATACCGTTGGTAGTGGTGAATGTCAAGCCTTTGAGAAGGTTGAATTTCAAGTCAACGTGACCTGTAACCATGGTACGCTTACGGTCGTTTTCACTACCATGGAGAATACCGTAAGGGTTGTTCTGGATGTTATTGTATGGGTCTTTATTATACTTACCGTTTGCATCCATCATCTCCATAGTAGGAGAGTAGTTCAAACCAACCCAGATAGGGTTAGACTGGTTCTGGGCGAAACCTGCACCTGAGTTGTCAGTCTGAGAGAGGTTGATATCGGTGGTCATTTCCAACCAGTCGAAAATCTTATTGTGCATGTTAGCCTTGATAGCGTAACGTCTAGACTTGGTATCAACGATAACACCCTTCTGGTCCATTACGTTGGCAGAGAAGTAAGTCTGAGTCTTGTCATTACCCTGAGTCAAAGAAACCTTATAGTTCTGGGTAATACCAGTCTGGAGCAATTCGTCCATCCAGTCGATACCTGCCTTTGTGCCATTCAGATAATCCTGAACTGCACTCTGAGAAACACCCTTATGGTCTACCAAAGCCTGAGCATACTGCTTGGTGCTCATTACTTCAGGGATATGGTAAGCATTAGAGAAGCCGAAGCTACCGTCGAAAGTAACCTGAGTTGCACCAGCCTTACCGGTCTTGGTCTGTACCATTACAACACCATTTGCACCACGTGCACCATAGATAGCGGTAGAAGAAGCGTCCTTCAAAACCTGGATGCTCTGGATATCCTCAGGGCTGATACCCTCAAGACCTGTCTCGCGAACAATACCGTCAACTACGTAGAGTGGGTCGTTGCTCTTGTTAACAGAGCTGGCACCACGTACACGAATCTTCATTGCACCACCAGGAACACCGCTTGACATTACCTGCACACCAGACATACGTCCGTTGAGGGCATCCTCAACACGTGCAACAGGCTGATCCTTGAAGCTCTTGCCTTCCATGACAGCAACAGATCCTGCCAAGTCAGCCTTCTTTACAGTACCGTAACCGATAACAACAGTTTCTTCGAGCATGTTGGAATCGTCTTCCATGGTAACGTTCAAAGCAGTACCGTTCCAAGTAAGAGTCTGTGGCTTGTAACCTACATAAGTGATTGTAATCTTAGCACCCTTAGCTACATTTGCAAGGCTAAAGTTACCGTCAAGGTCAGTAATCGTACCACCAGTCTTACCATCAATTCTGATGGTAGCACCGATAACAGGTTCACCGTAAGAATCCTTTACTGTACCTGTACATGAGTTTTGCTGCTGGGTAGCATTAGCAATAACCGAATTGCTCTGAGCTGCCAATGCAGTAACAGTGCTCAGTGGTGACATGGCACCCAATAGCGCTGCAAAATACAAATTTGCTCTTTTTTTCATAGGTTTGTAATTGTTTATGTTAGTTATTATTTCTTCTCGTATAAACTTTGTTTTTATCTTATTCTTTTGGCAGTTGGCTCAGATGAACCTGTCACCGCCTATTTGGTTTTTGAATTGTGGAGTAGCCGTTTTACCGGCTACTCCCAACTCCTGTCAAATGAATAGTTGATAAAAAGTTAGTTAGTAAAATCTTTAATGCTTTTGTCTAATAAGCTAGATTATTTATTATCTTTCTTCGCTCAAGAGTCTGTGTCTTGCCATCAGACAGGCTCCCGTGATACCAGCCAGATCTTTCAGTTCTGATGTAACAATCTGCGAATCCTCGTTCATGATGTTGAGCGAATGCTTTTTTATACCCATGTTGACCGGTAGCGTCAGATAATCGCCAGTGACTGACATTTCTCCTCCGATGACCAGCATCTCTGGGTTAAAGATATTGATGATTCCTGCCAATTGCTTGCCCAGTTCGTCTGCAATATGTTGCAGGGTAGCTAGGCTAAGCACGTCTTCTTTTGCTATCGCATCAAGAATATCTTGAAGCGTGATGTCTTCTTTTCTGTTGAGCACCTTGTCAGACAGGATGGAAGTCTTGCCTTCCCGAATCTTCTCAGTTAACTTTCTCTTGAGTGCTCTACCCGAAACTTCAGTTTCAATACATCCAATCTTGCCGCAGTGGCAGATGATGTTGTTGTTGTAGGCTGTCATGTGACCAAACTCACCCGAATATCCGGATTTACCGTAGTACAGTTGACCTCTCATGATGATTCCGATGCCTAATCCCCAGCATACGTTCACAAAGATGACATCTTTCAGTCCTCTGCAGCGTCCCTTCACAAATTCAGCGAAAGCCATGCTTCTTGAATCGTTCTCGATGCAAACCGGCAACTGAATCAGCTCTGTGAGCTTGTCTGTGAGTGATTCCTTCAAGAAGGTGTACATGTTGTAGGCTCTTCCTTCGAAAGGATTCACACGTTCTGCTACATTTACGCAAACTTGAAGTATTTCTTCCTTTGAAACAGGAAGAGAGGCGATGAAATCGTTGATGATTTTTCCTACTTTTTCCAGATTCTCAGGAGTATTCTCGTATACGTAAGGTACCCTTGTCTTTTCTGTTATTAGGTTTCCGCTGAAATCGCTGGCAGCTAGAGCCAGACAGTCCATTTCTGGGTTCACTCCGACAAAATATCCAGCGGTAGGAATCAGGTCGTATACCATAGGGATGCGTCCAGTAGAATTGTCTTTCTTGCCAATCTCTGTAACCAGCCCAGCCTTCATCAGTTCGTTGAGGGCGCTAGTGGCAGTCGGCAGACTTACTCCGACAGCCTTGCTCATCTCTGGAATGGTGGCAGCACCTTGAGAGATGAAATGCGCTAGCAGTTTACTCTGAACTGAAGGCTTTTTATTTAGTTTCCTAATATATTTTATTATGTCAGATATCATAATTTAAAAACTTTATTTGCAAAGATAGTCTTTTTATAAATACATGCAATATTTTTCTTGTTAATAAAACTTAAATAGCCAAATTTTCTTTATTTTTCCCTGTTTCTGATAGTCTACACTGTCTATATACCTAATTATATATATAAGCATAATTGCCAGTTTATTTATTTTAGCTATTTATGTTAATCAAATATACTAGTTAGGTATAAATAGCTGAATGAGTGGGTAAAACTACACTCAATATAGGTTTTTACAGCCTGAAAAGATAAAAATGCTTTCATTTTAGAATTATTAACTATAAAAACATGGAAATGTATGATAAATCATGTAATTTTGCAAAATAAAAAATTTTAATAACGATATTGCTATAAATAAACGAGTTTAAATAATCCGAATGTTAAAAACAATGCGTTATCTTTATGAGTAGAAACCTAGTAAACATATTAAATAATAATCGTTAAAAGATATAAATTATGAGGCTCAATCTAAGTTCACAAATTGTACTTAACAAAGTACCAGTTGAATTCTACAAGCCTAAGACGACTGTAGAATACTCAGAAATCTCTAGAATGGAGAAGATTCGTACAGACATCTTTGCTTCAATGGCAGAAGGTGCCAGTCATGTTGCCGATGGCATTGCAGCAGGTATCAAGGCTGCTCAGCACGATGGCAAGTTCTATGTGATGGCACTCGGAACCGGTTCTTCACTCACTGCTGTGTATGAGGAACTCATCCGCCGTTATCAGGAGAAGACATTGAGTTTCCGCAATGTTGTGGTATTCAATGCTTATGAGTATTATCCACTCCAGCAGGAGAGTTCTCTCCGTACCATCAACCAGCTGAAGGAGCGTTTCCTCAGTCACGTAGACGTTCAGGAGCAGAACATTTTCTCTCTTGATGGTTTCGTGGCTCAGGATGCAGTACAGGATTGCTGCCGTCTTTATGAGCAGCGCATCAAGACCTTCGGAGGTCTCGACGTAGCTCTTATCGGTATCGGCCGTTCTGGTAACATCGCAGCCAATGAGCCAGGTTCTGGTATCCAGTCAGTTACCCGCCTTATCTTGATCGGCAACACATCACGTGAGGAGATGGAAGCTAGCGAGCAGACCAAGGAAACCATTCCTCCATGTTCACTTACCATGGGTATTGCCACCCTTCTTTCTGCCAAGACGGTTTATCTTACAGCTTGGGGCGAGGAAAAGGCAGAAATCATGCAGAAGGTAGTAGAGAACTCTATTACTGATACATTGCCTGCATCGTTCCTTCAGACACATCCTGATGCTCATGTAGTTCTCGACCTGAGCGCAGCAGCTCACCTTACTCGTATCGAGCATCCTTGGCTCGTAACTTCTTGCCAGTGGACTGATAAGTTGGTTCGCTCTGCATTGGTATGGCTCTGCCAGAAGATTGGTAAGCCTATCCTGAAGTTAACCAATAAGGATTATAACGAGAACGGTTTGAGCGAACTCCTGGCTCTCTATGGTTCTGCTTATAATGCAAACATCAAGATTTTCAACGATTTGCAGCATACAATTACAGGCTGGCCAGGCGGTAAGCCAAACGCAGACGATACCTATCGTCCAGAGCGTTCTAAGCCATATCCAAAGCGTGTCATCGTATTCTCACCTCACCCAGATGATGACGTTATCTCTATGGGCGGTACTATCCGTCGTCTGGTTCAGCAGAAGCATGACGTACATGTTGCTTACGAGACATCAGGTAATATCGCAGTAGGTGATGAGGAAGTAACAAGATTCATGCACTTCATCAATGGTTTCAACCAGCTCTTCGCTGATTCTAAGGACAGCGTAATCTCTGACAAGTATAAGGAGATCAAGACATTCTTCGCCAAGAAGAAGGAGAGCGACTTCGATACAAGAGACATTCTGACCATCAAGGGCTTGATTCGCCGTGGTGAGGCTCGTACAGCTTGTACCTATAATGAGATTCCTCTCGATCACGTTCACTTCCTTGATTTGCCATTCTATGAGAGTGGAAAGATTGAGAAGTTGCCTATGACAGAGAAGGACGTTGAGATAGTTAGAGCTTTGTTGCAGGAGGTTAAACCTCATCAGATTTACGTAGCAGGTGACCTTGCTGACCCTCACGGAACTCACAAGAAGTGTACTGATGCCGTTCTTGCCGCTATCGACGAGGAGAAGAAGGCAGGTGCAGAGTGGTTGAAGGACTGCCGCATCTGGATGTACCGTGGTGCATGGGCAGAGTGGGAGATAGAGAACATCGAAATGTGTGTTCCTTTGAGCCCAGAAGAGTTGAGAGCTAAGCGTAACTCTATCCTCAAGCATCAGTCTCAGATGGAGAGTGCTCCTTTCTTGGGTAATGACGAGCGTCTGTTCTGGCAGAGAGCTGAAGACCGCAACCGTGCTACAGCTTCCCTTTACGACCAGTTGGGCTTGGCTTGCTACGAGGCAATGGAGGCTTTCGTAGAGTATAAGCCTCTCTAATTTCTACATCTAATAATATTATTTAATATAATGAAAAAAATCAATCAACTTTTAGGTTCTTTGATGGCTTGCGTTGCGATGTTGGGAGCTTTCCCAACATCGTCAGCAGCAGCTGATATCAATATTATTCCTATTCCTGTCAAGACCCAGATCCAGAAGGGTGAGTTTGTTCTGCCACAGAAGGTGGTGATTTCTTACCAGACCGCAGACGGTAAGAATATCGCTCAGTACATGGCAGACAAGCTGAAGGCTTCTACCGGCTACGATGTAACCGTTGGTGGCAAGAAGGGCAATATCTCTATTCTGATTTCTCCATCCCTCAAGATGGCAGAAGAGGGCTACCGTCTCACCGTTACAGCCAAGGGTGTAGTCATCAAGGCTAAGACAGGCAAGGGTGCTTTCTATGGTATGCAGAGTTTCATGCAGTTGTTGCCTGCGCAGGTAGAGAGTGCAACCAAGGTGAATGGTGTCAAATGGGTGGCTCAGTGCTGTGACATCCAGGATGCTCCACGTTTCGGTTATCGCGGATTCCATCTTGATCCATGCCGTCACTTCATCACTGTAGAGAACGTAAAGAAGCAGCTCGACCTGATGTCTATGTTCAAGGTGAACACCATGCACTTCCACCTGACCGAGGATCAGGGCTGGCGTATCGAAATCAAGAAATATCCTAAGTTGACCTCTATCGGTGGCTATCGCCTTCAGGGTGACGGCTCTACCTATGGCGGTTTCTATACACAGGAGGAAATCAAGGACATTGTAGCTTATGCAGCTAAGCGCTACATTACCGTGATTCCAGAAATCGACCTTCCTGGCCACATGATGGCAGCCATCTCTGCTTATCCTTATCTTTCTTGCAAGGGCGAGCAGTGGACTCCTAGAATGGTATGGGGTGTTGAGGATATCGTGATGTGTCCTGGTAAGGAAGATATGTTCAACTTCCTGGAGGATATTGTTCGCGAAGTGGTACCTTTGTTCCCTGGCAAGTATTTCCACATTGGTGGTGACGAGTGTCCTAAGACCAGCTGGAAGAATTGCCCTACCTGCCAGAAACGTATCGAGGCAGAAGGCTTGCAGGCTGACGGTAAGCACTCTGCAGAGGAAAGATTGCAGAGCTACGTCATCAAGCGCATGGAGAAGATGCTGGCTAAGTACGACAGAAAGATCATCGGATGGGATGAAATCCTGGAAGGTGGCTTGAGCCCTGATGCTACAGTCATGTCTTGGCGCGGAACATCAGGTGGTATTTCTGCTGCTCTCCAGAAGCATGATGTCATCATGACTCCAGGTAGCGGTGGTCTGTATCTCGACCATTACCAGGGTGATTATAAGATTGAGCCAGTTACTATTCCTAGTGCTCCAGCTTATCTTTCAAGAACCTATAATTATGAGCCTGTTCCTGATACCATCAAGTCATTGGGCTTGGAGAAGCATATCCTCGGTGTTCAGTGCAACAACTGGTCAGAGTATATGTATACCAATGCCAAGATGGAGTATCAGATGTATCCTCGTTCTCTGGCTCTTGCTGAGATTGCATGGTCTCCAGCCAAGAAGAAGAACTTCACAGACTTCGCACGTCGTGTAGATGCCAACAGCGTCCGCCTGGATGAGCGTCATGTACGTTATCATATTCCATTGCCAGAGCAGCCATACGGTTCTTGTGACAAGGTTGTGATTACCAAGGATACTGTAGTTACATTCCAGACATCACGTCCTATGAAGATGGTTTATACCTTGGACGGTTCTATTCCAACTCCATCTTCTGCAGTCTATACAGAGCCTATCAAGGTGAGCGGCAATACTACTATCAAGATTGCTACTGTTTTGCCTTCTGGCAAGATGAGCAAGGTGAGAACCATCGATGTAGAAAAGCAGACCTATGCTCCAGCAGTGAAACTCAACGATGCAAAGGCTGGTTTGCAGTTGCGCCGCATGAAGGGAAACTATCTGAAGGTTAATCAGCTGGAATTGGCTGATGCTGAGTGGCAGGACTGTGGTACTGTAGAGAATCTTAACAAGATGAAGGTAAGTCAGCCTGATGATGCTGCAACTTTGCGTGGTGCCAATAATTATGCAGCCATAGCAGAGGGTTACATCAATATTCCTGAGGATGGAGTTTACTATCTCTCTTCCCGTATGGAGCAGGTTTGGATTGACAACAAGCTCGTCATCAACAACGAGGGTGCAGTGAAGGCTGGTACCAACTCAGACAACTCTGTAGCATTGGCTAAGGGCTTGCATCCTGTGAAGTTCGTTTATCTGTGCAATATCGTAGGTGGTTGGCCATCATGGTGGAGCAACCTTACTCTCGAAATGCGCAAGGACAACCAGAAGAAGTTTACCGGCGTAGCTGGAACTCAGTATTTCCACTAATATCGGATAATAAATCATGAAAATCAGAACCATCGCAAATGTATCACTTTGCCTTGCCATGCTTTCTATGAGCGGTGGCGTAGCGGCTCAGAGCGAGTCGCGTTGGCAGAACGTGAATATCAATCAGCAAAACAGGGAGCCTCGTCGTGCTTCTTTCTTTGCTTACGAGAACCTTGATAAGGCACAGAACTTTGACAAGAAGAAGTCGGCCAACTACCTTTCCATGGAAGGTATGTGGAAGTTCAACTTCGTGAAGGATCACAACAAGCGTCCTGCCAACTTCTTTGATGTCAAGTATGATGATTCGCAGTGGAAGGATTTCCCTGTACCGGGATTGTTCGAATTCAATGGCTATGGCGACCGTACCTATAAGAACATCGGTTATGCATGGGCTACCCAGTTTGATCCAAATCCTCCTTACATCAGCGAACTCAACAACTACACCGGCTCTTATCGCCGCACCTTCGAACTTCCAGCAGACTGGAAGGGCAAGGATGTTTATTTCCATGTAGGTTCTGCCACCAGTAACCTGACTCTCTGGGTGAACGGCAAGTACGTGGGATATAGCGAGGACAGCAAGGTGGCTGCCGAGTTTAATATCTCCAAGTATCTCAAGCCAGGAAAGAATCTCATTGCCATGCAGGTGATGCGCTGGTGCGATGGTTCTTATTTTGAAGACCAGGACTATTGGCGCTTCACGGGTATTGCCCGTGAGGTGTATCTCTATGCACGTCCTAAGCTTCATGCAGCTGATGTCCGCCTGAATGCCGGTCTTGAGAATAACTTCAAGGATGGTGTCCTGGATTATCATATCTCTCTTCAGGGAGGCAAGAGCGATGTTTCCATCAGCTTATGTGACAAGGATGGCAAGCAGATAGCTCAGGCAACAGGTGCTAAGGGTACTATCAAGGTGCCGAATGTAAAGCCTTGGACTGCAGAGACTCCTAATTTGTATAAGATATTCATCACCTTGAAGAATAAGCAGGGCGTATCTGAGGTGATTCCTCAGAAGGTAGGTTTCCGCAATGTGGAAATCAAGAATGCCCAGCTTCTGGTGAATGGTCAGCCTATACTGGTCAAGGGTGCCGACCGTCATGAGATTGATCCTGATGGTGGATATGTCGTTAGCGTAGAGCGCATGATTCAGGACATCAAGATTATGAAGCAGCTGAACATCAACGCTGTCCGTACATGTCACTATCCTGATGATCCTCGCTGGTACGACCTCTGCGATGAATACGGATTGTATATCACAGCCGAGGCAAACCTGGAATCTCATGGTATGGGATATGATGAGAAGTCTCTCGCTAAGTTCCCTGAGTACATCGTACCTCATATCGAGCGCAACGAGGGTAATGTCAAACCGCTCATCAATCATCCTTCCATCATCGTATGGAGCTTGGGTAACGAGTGTGGTTATGGCGTCAACTTTGAAAAGGCTTACGATTGGGTCAAGGCTTACGACAAGACCCGGCCCGTGCAGTATGAGCGTGGCGGATATGACAGCAAGACAGATATCCACTGTCCTATGTACATAGGTTACGAGGAGAGCGAAAGCTACTGCAAGAGCAATGGTAGCAAGCCATACATCCAGTGTGAGTATGCCCATGCCATGGGCAACTCTATGGGTGGATTCAAGGAGTATTGGGATCTGATCCGCAAGTATCCTAAGTATCAGGGTGGTTATATCTGGGACTTCGTAGACCAGGGTGTTCGCGACAAGAGCCCTATCACCGGCAAGGAAATCTTTACCTATGGTGGTGACTATGGACGTTATCCTGCCAGCGACTACAACTTCAACTGTAACGGTATCATTTCTCCAGACCGTCGCTTGAATCCTCATGCTTATGAGGTTCAGTACTATCTCCAGAATGTATGGATTAAGGATCTGGATGCAGCTAATGGTACTTTCAATGTCTATAATGAGCATTTCTTCAAGAACATTGACGACCTGAAGCTTACTGCAGCAGTCTATACCAACGGCGTTCTCCTGTCTACAGTAGAGATTCCTGGAACCAAGGGCATTGCTCCTCAGACCACCAGGTTGGTGAAGAGTGATGCTTTGCAGGAGGCTGTTGCCAAGGCAGAAGCAGAGCATGCCAGAGAGGAAATCACCGTCAACTTTGCCTTTGCCAGCGATGGTTCAGAGCCTTTAGTTGACAAGGGACAGGTGATGGCCCGCCAGCAGTTTGTCATCAACGGTTATGAGTTTGACAATGTTGATACACCTATCGCTGAAGCAGCTCCAGCCAAGAAGGGTAAGGCTAAGGTTCAGACCGCCAGCAACCTGGAGGTAGAAGAGACCAATTCCTATGTAAAGGTTACAGCCAAGCGCATGTCGGTTACTGTAGGTAAGTTGACCGGTATGATTGATTATCTCGATGTAGATGGTGAACCAATGTTGAAGTTCCGTGAGAGCATGACTCCAGAGTTCTGGCGTGCTCCTACCGATAACGACTATGGTGCATCCTTGCAGAAGGCGATGAGAGTATGGAAGAACCCTCAGATGAATCTGAAGTCATTCGATAAGAGTGAGAGTCAGGACAGCGTGGTTCTTACTGCAATCTTCGATATGCCTGAGGTTAAGGCACAGCTGGAACTCCGTTACCGCATCAATTCAGAGGGTGAAGTAGCTGTTACTGAGAAGATGACAACCGATAAGGAAGCTAAGGTGGCCGACTTGTTCCGTTATGGTATGCAGTTGCAGATGCCAGTAGCCTTCTCTAAGTTGGAGTACTACGGTAGAGGTCCTGAGGAGAACTACATCGACCGTCATTCTTCCTCTTTCATCGGAAAGTACGAGGCAGACGTAAAGGATGAGTATTATCCATACGTTCGTCCACAGGAGAGTGGTAACCATACCGACATCCGTTACTTCTCTATCTTCAATCCAACCACCGGCAAGGGAATCACCTTCGAGGGGTATGCACCTATGGAGTGCAGTGCCATTCCTTACCTGGTAGAGGATTTGGATGCAGGCATCGAGAAGAATCATGCCTGGGGCCAGCACAGTGGCGACCTGGTAGAAAAGGGCTTGGTTCAGTTGCACATCCAGCAGCGTCAGTACGGTTTGGGCTGTATCGACAGCTGGGGTTCAAAACCAATGGATAAGTATCGCATGCACTATCAAGACCGCAACTTCAGCTTTGTAATCAAGGCTAAGAAATAATAGGCATTAATGAATTATTAAATCCTGGGCATCAGCTGATTGCTCAGGATTTTTTTATTCTGTCCTCATCTCCAAGCATTCTCTGTCTACATCAATCCCCTCACTCTGAATGATGCTGCAAAGATACAAAATCTGGAATCGGCACTTCATACTTGCTCACACTTTCTCATACTTGGTGTATCTCTTTAACAGCTTAAGCAAGCTACTTGTCTTTCAAAAGTAAGATACTTACGGGGCATAAGTATGATACTTACGAGGCAAAAGTAAGATACTTGCGGTCAAAATCCTGAACTTTAGTGCTGAAAGACTGAACTCTGAATATGAATATTGAAAAAAAAACTGCGTTAAATATGTGTTAAATACATGTATTAACTATCTGTATATCATTTCTTTATATTCTTTCTTGATCGCGCTGTATATCAAAGATGTGAAACCTATAAGTTCAGCTTCAGAAATTCAGAAACACTCCATTTTCCCTAACGCCCTTATTTCTGAATGACGAAGAGGAAATTTTGGCAGGATAGGGCGGTCTTTCTGTCTCAATGCCTGTAAATTGTATAGAAAAACACTATAGTAATGTGATTTTTTTGGTTCATTTTGTTTCAAAATGCATTTTTTCTCCAAAATATTTTGTTCGTTCGACATTTATTATTATCTTTGCTCCATTTAAAAACAAATTTGTCTTTTAAAGAATATATCTGGTAAGAACTATAATAATAATGCATATATGATAAATAAGAACTACAGAGGAAACGTACTGGTGAGACGTTTGGTAATTTGTGCCGATTTCGTCATCCTAAATTGTCTGTTACTTGTCTATACTGAGTATGGAACGCAGATTATCCCTGATTATTTCGATGCAGCGACGAAGATTACATTTTTCGTTGCCAATGTTGCCTTGTTCCTAAGCGAGTATAACTACTCAACTATCATTCATGTAAGAAAGATAGGTTTCCTCCAGGTTTTGAAACGGACATTATGTCTGGCGGCATCTACCGTATTTCTGTTCTTTGTCTTTGTAAGACTGCTCAGTCATGGAGGTCAGATGTTCTCTTTTGCAGCTATCTTTGGCGTATCATTTTATTTCTTTCTGATTCTTTCAAGACTTTGCGAACTTAATATGCTGAAGTACTATCGTGCCAGAGGCCATAACTGCCGTACGGTAGTCTTCGTTGGCAACGATCCGGCAATCAGTGAAATGTATCAGACGATGACCGAGGATCCATCTGCAGGTTATATCGTCAAGGGCTATTATGCTGATGCCGAAATAGCCAAGGCTCCTGACGGTTTAAAGAAAATAGGAAGTCTCAAGGATCTCAATGGCATTTTATCGTCTACGATCAATGATACCATTAATGGAGAACCAAGCAACATTGATGAAGTATTCTGTTGCCTATCTCATAAAGATTCTGAACGGATTGTGAAGATTATGCAGTTCTGTGACAAGAACGTGATCCTTTTCTACTATCTTCCACGTGTCTTTGGTGAGTATAAATTACATCTGGATGCCCAGAATTTCATGGGCAGAACCGTATATTCCAATCACAAGGAGCCGTTGACTCTCGTTTCTAACCGCATTGCCAAGCGAGCATTCGATGTCGTGGTGAGTGGACTTATCTGTCTCTGCGTTCTGCCGTTCATCCCTATCATAGCTCTCATCATCAAGACCCAGAGTCCGGGACCTATCTTCTTCAAGCAGGCAAGAACAGGTTTGAATGGTGATACATTCTACTGTCTGAAGTTCCGTTCCATGCATGTGAATAAGGATGCAGACAAGGCGCAGGCAACCAAGGATGACCCAAGAAAGTTTGCTTTCGGCAACTTCATGCGAAAGACGAACATCGACGAGTTCCCTCAGTTTATCAATGTCCTGAAGGGCGATATGAGTATCGTAGGTCCTCGTCCTCATATGTTGCATCATACTGAGGTATATGGCAGTTTGATAGACAAGTATATGGTTCGCCATTTCTCCAAGCCTGGTATCACCGGTTGGGCACAGGTTACAGGATTCCGAGGTGAGACCAGGGAGTTGTGGCAGATGGAGGAGCGTATCCGCCGAGACATCTGGTATATCGAGAACTGGTCGTTCTGGCTCGACATCAAGATTATCTTCCTGACAGCCAAGAGCATCATCTTCCCAGATAAGAATGCTTATTAAAAAAATGATAAGATAAAAAAGAGCGATTCTTGCATTAACTCTGCAGGAATCGCTCTTTTTTGTGTAATCAAGTGAATTTTCAAGATGTTATGAATATGAAGTATTGTTGCCCCTTTATGATAATAGTTTCGCATTATATGGAGCACATTACCAATGTCTGGCTTCCTGCCTATTTATCATAATGGTACTTAGAATCAGCATTTTTTGATTAATTAATAGTTGTTTTACTCACATTTTTAACAAATATCATTACCTTTGCACCATGAAAACATTATTAGACGTTCATACACATACAATAGCATCAGGTCATGCCTACAGCAGTTTGCAGGAAATGACCTTGGCAGCAAAAGAAAAGGGGTTGGAAATTCTGGGAATCACAGAGCACGGTCCCAATATCCCGGGTACCTGTGACCCTATCTATTTCAGAAACCTTCATTGCGTTCCACGCCAGCTCTATGGAATCAAACTGATGCTGGGAGCAGAACTCAACATCCTCAATACTCAAGGGGATATCGACCTCGACGAGGATTACTGGCGCATGCTTGACATCCGAATAGCTGGCATTCATAGCCTTTGCTGGCAGGGAGGAACCAAGGAAGAGAACACACATGGTGTCATCAATGCCATGCGCAATCCCTTCGTGCAGATCATCTCACATCCCGGTGACGGTACGGCAGATCTGGATTTCGAGGTATTGATGAAAGTTTCAAAGGAGACGCATACCCTGCTTGAGATTAACAACCACTCCATGGCTCCCATCCGTCACAAGACAGTGGCTGCTCCCAATAATCTGGAACTGTTGGAGCTTGCCAAGAAGTATGAGACTCCTGTCATCTTTGGAAGTGATGCCCATTTCTCTACGATGATTGCCGACTACAGCAACATCATGCCGCTGGTAGAGAAAGCAGAGTTCCCGGATGAGCTGGTTCTCAACTATCAGCCAGAGAAATTCATGGCTTACCTCAAGCCTACCCCAGAGAAATAGGAAAATTTTGTTTCACAGTTCAATTTACACGACTATGATTATAGAAGAAATCATCAAATATAATGAAAACTTCGTGGCCAGCAAGGGCTACGAAAAGTATCTTACGAGTAAATATCCGGACAAGAAGCTTGCCATCCTTTCCTGTATGGATACCCGCCTGACAGAGCTTCTGCCAGCAGCCCTGGGCCTGAAGAATGGAGATGCCAAGTTCATCAAGAATGCCGGTGGACTCGTAATCAGTCCATTCGACTCAGCCATGCGCAGCCTCCTGGTTGCCATCTATGAACTGGGTGTTGAGGAAATCATGGTCATTGCCCACTCCAACTGCGGTGCCTGTCACATGAACGGCCAGCAGATGAAGGAATTGATGTTGAAACGTGGCATCCATCAGGATGTCATCGATACCATCGGACTTTGCGGCATCAATCTCGACCATTGGCTGGAGGGATTCCACGATACTGAGGATTCAGTAAGGAATACAATCAATACCATCCGTACCCACCCTCTCGTACCAAAGGATGTCAATCTGCATGGCTATATCATCGACTCACAGACGGGTAAGCTCACTGAAGTAAAATAAAAGCAAAATACGCTTAATATGGCTAAGGATGGTTCTCCTCCAGAATCATCCTTAGCAACTCTTCATTTGCCTCGTTGTTGACCTCAGCATCCTTCAACTCGGAGAAATAGTCAAGCGTAGCGGAACATTCGCCTAGCAGGAGTAAAGGCAAAGGAGGTGATGACTCCATCCATCGTAGTAGAATCAGCCAACATGAATCTGACTACCAAGGAGTTTTACGAACAGAAAGAATGGAAATTCTCACGCATTCCCGTTTATGACAACAACAAGGATATCATTGTGGGATACGTATTGAAATATATGGTTCTCAAATCCTCTTCTTGTTGTTAGAAAAGATAGGATATGTTGTTGGAAAAGATAGGATATGTTGTTGAGACAGTTAGTATCTCCGGTCGCACAACAGCTGTTGTGCGCTTGCATAACAGCTGATATGCGCATGCACAACACCTGTAGTGCATGTGGTGGTCAACTGTTATGTGCCAACAATTATCCAGACTTATAACACCATCTCTCTAGTTTAACCAGGAAATATCGCAACCTTGATGACGCCATCCTTGCGGTTTTCAAAGACATCGTATGCCTCTTCTATTCTTGAAAGCGGGAAACGATGGGTAATCAGAGGAGTGGTATCTATCTTTCCCTGGGCTATCAAATCAAGGATTTCCTCACAGTCGCATCCATCCACACCTCCCGTCTTGAAGATGAGGTTCTTGCCATACATATCAGGAAGCGGAAGCATCTGCGGCTTGTCATACACGATGGCATCATGCGCATCTATCATCGTAGGCTTCTCCTTCTCAGTGAAGCCAAATTCTCCTTGCTTGATATATGTAAATGCTTTCATTGGATATTAATTATTTTATAGGGTGTCCAGTTCTCTGTTCTTAAAAACAAGCTGGAAACATCCCTGTTAATTGTTAATATTACGCTCTGATATTTAACGTTTCATGTAACGAAATAGTTCTTTGAAAAT
>NZ_JBQKLN010000055.1:0-25123 GCF_052116205.1 Prevotella sp. Sow4_E9_plate
GTAAGAAGGTCAAACTCGCACTTCTCAAACAGATCCTCGTCGCTGCAACCGAATCCCTCCTTCAAGACAGACATAGCCACGAGTATGCGGATGGAAGCGTTTGGGCGGCCGTTCTTCTTGCCTTCTGGAAACAATGGCTTGAATATCTCCTCATCAATCTTGGTTGTCACGAGGCTATAGAACTGGTTATGCCATGCGTTGGAAGCAGAATACTTCTTTGAAGCCCGACTTCCTAACTGCATTGAGGGAGCCGTGAATATATCTAACTGAGGATTCGGATCTGTCTTTTTAAACATAGTCATTCTGTTTGATGGTGTAAAGATACGAAAAATATTCCAGATTACGACATAAATCAGAGATTATTTTCGTGAAATATAAACATTTATAACAAGCCTTACTTTTTAAAGTGGGCTCAGTTATTTTATAACAGGTGTAGAAAAGCTGGAGTTAGAAAGCAGGACTAAGGAGTTGTAAATCTTCCTTAGCCCTGCTTTTTATATATTTAATCAGCCAGTTCCACCAATAATCCGTTGACAGGATAATAAATGTAACGTTTGATGACTTTTTCACCGGCAGCCTCCAGGGCAGCCTGATAAGCCTCCAACTGACCAGCATACCAGCCCACAAAATGTTCATTTTCAGGATCCAATACGGCTTTAGGCCCCATCGGATTGGTCTTGTAATCCACTACGATATTGCCTTCAGCAGTCTGCCATACCAAATCAATGCTTCCCACAATACTCTGTCCGTCCTGCTCCAACCGGAATGGACGCTCGTGATAAGTCCTCAGAGGTTTGCCATGAAGTTCCTCTAATCTGCCATACAGATTATTCCAGGCATCTGCAATGGCCTCCTCATCAGTAAGTACCGCAGAAAGATGATAACTGCCTATGATTTCCTTCATCTCTACCCGGTAAGCAGGACGCTTTTCCTCCATACCGGCAAAGATCTGATGAATGCAGTCTCCCACTTGGGCCATGCTTTGAGGATTCTTGCTCAGTGCAATACGCTTATTGAAATCGTACACATCACCCACTTTTCCTTTCCTCAGAATCTGACTTGGGGAAATATATCGAGGCTCCTTCATCAAAAATGATGGTTCCTCAATATCAAGACGCTTGAATGCCGATGAATCAGCAACTCCGTAATCTTCCAATGCATCCAGTTCTTCCTGGGTTAAAGTCATATCCTTGAAGATGTGCCCGATTCCGAAAATATCCCAACCATCCTTGGAAGCAACCTCACTGGCAGCAGAATCTATACCCACATCCTTGACCCATCCGAGCATCCTCTTTCCCCTTTTTGGCTGTTCTATATCCAGAATCAATACATCCTGAGGACGAGTCATGCCCACATACAGAAGACGGTTGCTTTCAGAAATCCGATTCTGAAAAGCGATTTCAAATTCTTCCATCTCCTCTATTTTGGCACTGATGGCATCAGGTACATTGCGGTCTGTTCCATATATCCATGGGGTGAGCCTGATATAGACCTCTGGATACGGACTGCCAGCCGACGGCTGTTCACAGTGAACAGGATGAACACCATAAGTCTCCGTCTTTACAGCACTCTTTACGTCTGCCACATCGGTATTGAGCGACATCATGATGACATACTTCCATTGTAAACCCTTGGAAGAATGATACGTATGTAGCTGGACACCCTCTGCATCACCGCTGCCGGTAGGATTGGCATTCTCCATATAGGCAATGAAACCATCCACCGTAGCAGGCAGGTTCATCTGCACACAGTGTTCCTCATAAACCCGGGCAGAATTGATGATAGACTGAAGGGACGAGATGCCAAACTGAGCATCCTCCTCCACCTTCTTGATCTCATCATAAAGTCCCAGCTCGATGATCATACTTTCCACCAGGGAAGCCACCGACTGCTGCTGCAGTTTGGAACGAATTGCCAGCAACTTACTGATGAGAGGAACTTCCACAAGAAAATCTCCATCCTTCTTCTCCTCATCACAGGAAAGAAGAATCTTTTCCTCGATAATCCTCCTGGTATTGTAATCCTGTTCTGTGAGATAGGCTACCGTGGCCTTGGCCAATGCATCATTGCTGCTTTCCACAATACGCAGAAGAGATGAAGCAAGGGTGTATGCCCTGGTCTCGATAATCGGGAAATCCTCCCTACTGGAAGGAATGCCGTATTCCTTCAGTTTCTCAGACACATCCTTGAGCGTGGAATTAGTTCGTGCCAGTACTGCTATGTCATGAGGATTAACCTGCTGGGAAAGCAATTTCAATACATGCTCTGCCACACCTGCATCATCACTGCTGTGAAAAAATCTCAAGGAATCCGTTCCATTACTGTTCTCACGATGTGTCTTGAGGGTAATGTTCTTTTCATCCAGCACATGGGCAAATGTCTTCTTGAAGATAGCGTTATTTACCTGCACGATATCCGGAAGCGAGCGCCATGAAGTGTCAAGCGTATCAGTATCGCATCCGTCCTCTTTCAGGCTGATGCGGTCAACCACAGCCTTGGTCAAAGCTATGTCTGAGCCTCGGAATCCGTAAATAGCCTGCTTGTAATCACCCACCCAGAATGAATGCTCCATGAGATCACTCAATGCATCAAATATCTTCACCTGTATAGGGGAAGAGTCCTGGAACTCATCCACAAAGAGATATCTGTAAGACAGGGAAATCTCACGGGCCACGGATTCATCCTTCAATAAAAGCCTCATGTATTTCTCCATATCATTGTAGTCCAGAAGATTCTTCTCCTTCTTGAACTGGGCGAAGTTTTCCTTCCATCTACAGGCCAGACTGAAAAGCAGACGGATGTAGGCCTCCTGCTTCTCATAAACCATCTTGCTGGTCCATATTTCAGACATCCTATCCTGAAAATCCGCTGCCAGTGGACCATATCCTTTAGGTGTTCCTATGGTGGAATTGATATTTTTCAAAGTGCCCATCGTGGTGCGACCCAAACCTCTTCTGGCCTGTACCAGCTTCTCGATACGTACATCATTTGCGGCACTCTGCTTCTTGGAGCGCAGGAATTGCTCATGCTCATCAACCACGTCCTTGAGATCCTCGTAAGAAAAGCCAAAGTCACTTCCTTTCCTGACAAAACCACGGATGAAAGAAAGAGATTCCTCCTCACTCCTGCTGAAATCATCTATCTCATAATTGGTGGCATAACCGATGATGGCCTTCAGATGTCCCTGCCATACGTTATAGTCAATGCTGCTGGTGGGTCTGAAATCCTTCATTTCCCTCAGATCAAAATATCTGGCAAACTGATGGAGCACCTTCAGTTCCTCCTCCGTAGGAAGCTCGGAAAGTGACTGTGATATGTAATAAGCTGTATCTTCCTCTGCCATCACTCCCATGGAAGGAGATAGACCTAAATGAAACCAGTACTTGCCTATCAGGCGCTGACAGACACTGTGAACGGTGCCAATCATGGCATGGTCCAGTTCGATGGCAGCATCATAAAGCCCCTCATCATATAGAAAGGCCTTGGCTTTTTCCTTGAACTCATTGGCAGCCTTGGTGGTAAACGTAGTGAGAATCACCTCTGAAGGCTTCACCTTTTTCGCTTTGATGAGCGCAGTCAAGGTTTCCGTAAGGCGATAGGTTTTTCCACTACCGGCCCCTGCGTTGATATATGTGACATTCTTCATAAATCCTGCATTTTAGTTAAAAAAAGTCCATACTGGGAGAAGAAATTGGCCTTCTTGCCTCCCGTTTCATCGTCTTTAAGAAGCGGATAGAGCCCCATATCTTCCGTATCATTGACATAGGAAAGTTCATCATAAGGGCCCATCATCTCCAAGAGGCCGCCATCAAGCTGCTTCTTCCTGTAAATGACACCCTGGCGCAGCTGCTCCACGATGTTACTGTCATCGGAGGATTCTATCTGCGTACAATAACGGCCCTTGAAGTCTTCCTTACTGTAAAGACGTGCCTCCGGCATGAGAAAATAAGCCACCCTTTTCACTTCATCCTTCTTAGTCTGTCCCAACATCTTACGATAAAGCTCCAGCTGCACGGAACGGTTCTGCTCCAGCTTGTTCTGATAGCCTTTTGCCCAGGTGGTCCATTTGAAATCAAACACCACAGGATGCCCATCCCGATCCTCCAGCGTCATGTCAATGAATCCCAGCATGTCAGAGGCTTTTGGATTTCCGTTTTCATCCAGCGCCTTAGGCAATCCCAGCTTCATGTTCATCTCCACATACCTTTCACATCCCGTAACCTTCAGTTCATTGTCCTTCAATATTTCCAGCAGAGAGTCAAGACAGGAACGGAGCTGCTCATGAAGAAGCTTTTCGGTGAGCTTGTTCTCAGCCAACTGCAGGATAGCACCCTTGGCTTCCACCAGTTCATTATAAACGGCATCATATTCCTTCAGCCTCTCTGCTATTTCCTTTGGAGTGGCATACGCCTTGCCCTGACGAGGAGCGAACAGGGCTTCTATCACGGCATGAGCCACATTACCCTGTATGGTCTTCACATCTGCCATCTGAGCCTTGCCCTCCGCAGTGATATTCAGCATCCTTTCCATCAAGAAATCAAGAGGATACTCAGTCAGGGTGGCAATGCTGGTAGGACTCAGATGATCTGGCCACTGAAGTTTGCTGGCATGATCAAACTGAATCTCTGCTGCCGCTTCCTCTCTGTCCACTACCTTCACATCCAAAAGTTTCTCCTCATCTATCTTCGGAGTCCTGATAAATTTGTCTAAATTTGACACCTGCTGTTCCAGACGAACCATGAGAGGATGCTTCAAGGTAGCTTCTCCTGCACGAGAGAGACAGACCACCAGAATGAGCTGCTTTTCAGTCATCCAGAGGGGCATAAGACTCATGAACTGATGATACCGGTTCTGCATACTCTCATCCCATGCACGAATATATCGCTCCTGCGTAAGCTGAAGCTTTTCTGAAGGATAGAGAAAAGCACACTCACCAGCCATGGCATCATCACCATCTACACCCATCCAGACCGTATTCTGAGCCACAGAGGCTATCTTGGAAGGACTGTCCACCACCATCCTGCATCCTTTTTCAGCTACAGCATTGGTGAAAGAACCCTTTTCATAAATACCGCTCATCCAGGAGTCAATCGTCTGATAGTCAATTACAGGGGATGATATGGTGGAAAGCAGGATATGCAAGGCATCACACATGCCAGCCACGGAGGTAAGCTGCTCTATCCACTGCAGATTCTGCTTTCCGTCATCCATGAGATGAGCACGCTGGCGTGACCAGCTGGCGAGCTGACTTACAAAAAGGCGCACCTTCTCCGTATCAATCTCATCAGATGCCTGAAGTGGCGGCAAAAAGACATCTACCTTTTTCTGACGCTGCTCCCTGCCCTTTTCACGGATTTCCTGCTGCTCCTCTATGGATAAGGCTTTCTGCTGTTCATCCAGATAAACAAACTTACCATCCACATAATCCTTTACCAGATTCCTGCAAACATCATTTCTGTAACCGCCTTCTTGGACAATGGCTTCTGCCAGGTGAGACCTGAAGAAACTATCTAAAGGATGCAGTGGCATATTGAGCCATTCTATCAGCGTATTCACATTCAAAGGAGAAGCAAAGAGTCCCAAGCCCATGACAAAGAGCTGGGTCAGCTGAGGAGTACAGTCTGATGTAATACTGCCGGTCATAGCCTTGTTCATCAGCAGCAACCAGTTGTCCATCTGCTTGTTATCGGCATTGATCCAGAGATCCACATCATCCATCTGCTCATAAGCAAGATACTGGGCAGCCTGTCGCTCATCATTAAACTGATAGATCAAAAGGGAACTGTCATTCTCATCAAGCGTAATCTTCCCTTGCCTGCCCTCAAAAATCATCTCTCGTACCCTGCATAGATTAGAGTCAGAAACAGGAGCCTGAGGAATCAGCTCCAGTTTAGCTCCCTGACGCTCCAAGGCATTTAAAAGCTCACGCACATTAGGTTTGAGCCAGTCTTTATCACAGGCAAGCAAACAAGTCATATGAGAACAGTCAAGCTTTTGCATAGCCACCTGGTCAGTCACAATATGAAGCCTTCCCGCCATATCGCAACCATCCTTCTTCCTGAAATATTCCTCCACTCCGATGAGTACGGAAAGGCGGCTGCTGATGGAAGTACCGTCAAAATCCCAATCTGCCGAGCGAAGTTCATCCCTCCATCCCAGCATCGCCTTAGCAGTAGTAAGACCTGAGGTCTTGAAGGATTCCGCCATCACGTTCTTGGGATGAGCTTCCATATACTTGCTTACCGCATCATAATAAAGTGCCATGCGCTCCTGGGCAGACACCTCATCATAATGCAGTCCTAAACGCAACTCCAGGAGATTAACCAGACCTATGGTGTTCGTCACCACAGTATCCATCATAATCTCACTGCTGGTAAAAACGTGACCAGAGAATTCCGGTGAAAACAATATCTTCCACTCCACTGCCCCATCTTCATACCTTTGAAGATTAGGACTTCCATATTCAGGGAAAATTTCGTCTCTCATAAGCTATTCTTTTTTAAGTTAGCGGACTTACGTATCCGTTTTCAGTCTGTAAAAGTACAAAAAAAAATAATATTTTCGATATATTTTAAAAGCTTTTCTTCAATTTTACTGGGGAAAACATGATTTACTGTCCCAAAAACATATATTTAGGCATAAAAAATGCCACAAGAAAATCTGGTGGCTATACCCATTTAGATCAATTTACTGATTGATAATACCACTATCGTTTAATCCTTACAATGCTTACGTGAGTAATACTGAATGCAATCTGAAGCCTTGAACACAATCTTATCACGGGCTGCAATCGTAATCTTCTCCTTAGTGGCAGGCTTCACTACAAATAGCTTGGGTTATCCTGTTCATCGCAGCTTGCCTATATTCTTCATCCTCTCGTTTTTTGCATACTTTATATAATGTTGCCAAGAAAACCCAAAGGTCTTTAGCCTTTGGGATGAATTGGCACAAGATTTAGCCTTGTTTCTCAATGTACTTTCTGAATTGCATCACATATAAAAAACGGATTATTTACTCTGTTTAAAATTGTGATGTGAGATCTGATGAAGTGATTCTATCCGTTCGCCTCAAGATCTACATTTATATTTTCAGGCGGGTGCATCCTCCTCCGTCAGGAAAATCGTATATTCCACATCATATTCATCTCTGATAACTGAAATATCACAGCCTATTCTCTCGGCTACAAAGTCATTGTCATGCGTACCATCCAATACCCATTCCCCGTATTTGTGTAATCTGTTAGAATCTATATAGCCATCATCTTTGGTCTCATCCTCATCTGCCCAATAATCATAAACATCATCATCTTCTTCTTCCACATAAAGACCGTTCTTGATATCGTCGAGAATGTAACATTCCAAAGACTCATCTATATAGCTGTGATCTGACTCATAGAGCCAGTAATGCACCACCATCTCATAAAAGAGGTCTCCCAGATGTTTATGAAGTTTCTTCAGGTTGCGCTTGCCACTCTCTATCGCCTCCTCTACATCCTCACTGGTAACTTCGTCTTCTCCGATTTCCTTTAGGGCATTGTAAACTCGCTGGGATACCATTACTTCATGCTCCTTTTCACTACCCTCACAGCCACAGCCATGGCAGCAGACTCCGTAAAAGGCTTTTGTTACAACCTTGATCTTTACCTGGTTTTCTTTTCTTTTTCCCTTGTTCATAATCACGTCAGCTTTAAGTTGTTTCATTAAGTTATTTTAGAGGCTAAACCCCTTGATAGCATTCTTTGATAATGCCTCCTGTCTACAGAACGTAGAAATCCGCTCTTTATTGCTTATATCGGAAGAATAAAACAGCAGATCATCTACCAGTGCCTTGCGGGCGATGTTCTCTATCTGACCGCCTGAGAAATCATACTGCGAGGCGATGGAAGAAAGGGTGGCTTCATCTACATCCGGCATCATGCTATGCCAGATCTGGGTGCGTACCTGCAGGGAAGGCTTTTCAAACTCTACCTTATAGAGAAACCTTCGCTCAAAGGCTGCATCCAATGAGCCTTGCAGATTGGTGGTGGCTATCATGATGCCTTCCAGATTCTCCATTTCCTGCAAGATCACGTTCTGAATGCTGTTTTCCATCTTGTCAACGGAGGAGGTGGTAACTTCCATCCGATTGCCGATGATTGCATCTGCCTCGTTGAACAACAGGATGGGACAGAGTTTGCTTGCTCTGACTCGCTCCTTGTAACTGGCAAAGACTTCCTGGATGTTCTTCTGGCTCTCTCCCACCCACTTGCTCCTGATCTGTGACATGCTTACCTGCATCACATCCCTGCCGGAGGACTTGGCAAGCTGAAGCACGGTTTCGGTTTTTCCGGTGCCTGGTGAGCCATAAAAGAGACAGGCGATGCCCTTGTGGAAGCCCCGTTCCTGCAATCGCTTCTGAACCATCCTGAAATTCTTCTCCTCCAGCAGTGAATGCAATCTCTGTATCTGCTGCTCCACGGATGGATTGTAATAGAGATTCTTGAAGACGATATCCTTGTGACTGGTCATATCTGACGACGGTGTATTCATCCCTCTGAGCTTATACTCCGGTATGAGCAGATGACGGGCTTTGGCTGTAAGGCATAGAGTCTCCTTGTCCTTGATGCCATCGGCACACCCGAAAGTGATGAGCTTTCGCTGGAACAGCTCATGATTGCCCTGAAGTAATCCATATACCATCACATTGCGGTCCTTGCCTTCATCAAACAAAGCTACGATTTGCCCTAAAGACACATTAGACATGGAATTCATGACATAAAAACGGCAGAGATGCAGCAGGATGAGTTCTGACTCGATGGATGAAAGCTCCAGTTTTTTCAACTTAGATACGAGCGGAAGATGCTGATTATCGCTCAGAAGACGGGAACACTTCTTGATAAAGGCATCGGTCTCCATACACGTCTTGCTCTTCTGTTTGAACAGATGATAGAAAGTGGAAAGCAGTTCCAGCGTATTTTCCACCTTAAAGGTCTTTTTCACGAATACTTCATTGTTGCTGAAAGCCTCCAGGACATCTGCCGGAATCACATATTCATCCACCCTTCCCATCCTTCTCTCCATCTTCTCCAGCAGTTCTTTCTCACAAAGCGCATGGAAGTCCGGCATCCAGTGCATGAGCATCATATTGGTGGTATCGAGCATATTGGCTACTGCTCTGAGGGTAATGCTCATGTTCAAACTGAAATTCATGCATATAGCCATGATGAATGCCTGCCGGTTGGTGATTGCCTGAAGCTGGGCCAACCTGCAGATATATGGCATGCAAAGATCGAGTGTGGACTGGCTGAAGCCCTTGCTCGTGACTTCACGCAAAACCCTGTCGAAGAGCTGGAGTATCGTGAGATCGGATTCTTCTAAAGGGAGCGGAACCTGCTGATCGAAATCTATTTCATCGAAAAACAGTTCCTTTTTATGGCGAACGATTGCTGGATTTCCTGATATTTCCATATATATCTAATAAGACCTTCTTTTTGTATGATTAGGAGATTAAATTAATCAATGTCGTTGGCGAAGATGAAACCGATATCTTCCCATTCATCCTTCTTGTCCTGAGGCAGCTGCTCAAATTCATCATCAGAGATGAACTGTCCCTGGAGTGTGACCCTACCCTTCTTTCCGTCTTTCTCGAAGACGAAATCATCACCTACTGCTGCTTCATTGATGTAGTCGTACTCGGGAGCGATGTAGATATTGCCCAAATCAAAGGCCAGCATGCCCATCTTGTCTCCTGCCTTCAGCAAGACTACTCCATTGAAGGCGATGCCATGACTCTCAAGCTCAAATGGTGTCAGAATCTCATTGCCTTCCATAATGGCGAAATGCTTCTTGTCTTCTGCCTTGGCTACTGCCTTGAGATGTGAACCGAAGATGTTTTCTACGATTGCAAACTCATTTACCTGTACTGATGTTTTTGTTTCGATCATAATAAATTAATTTATAATTGTTACTAAAATCATGCAGAGAGATGTTCTCTGATTTCTGGTGCAAAGGTACTATTAAAAAAGCAACCGGCAAAATGCATTATACGTATAACGAAAAACTATTTTTCCGCAAAAAGGCGTACCTTTGCACCAGAATTCGAAAGTGAAACTAAAAAAGGGTTATGACCATGCTGATGGCTGGTTCATCTACACCTTATTATATATATAAAGATTCATCGCTTATGATAATTGATTCATTGACCAAAGACATCTCCCTCGTATCTGCAGAGGACTGTCTCATCATTCCTGATGTACACGGAAGAGACTTCTGGAAGGATGCTGCCAACCGCTTCCCGGGAAACATCGTCTTTTTAGGAGACTACCTGGACCCATATCCACTTGAAGGCATCAGCCCGGACGAAGCCTTCACCAATTTCCAGGAAATCCTTTCTTTCAAGAAAGCAAACCCTGATAGAGTGACGCTGCTCTTGGGAAACCATGATCTGCAATATTTCAGCAAGGCGTATAGTCTGTACAGTAAATCCAATAGATATTCTTGGAAATATGCTCAGCTGTATGAGGACACTTTCCATGAAAACAGTCAGCTGTTCCAGCTTGCCCATACTTTGGCATTCCCTGAGAGCGAAGTCCTCTTTACGCACGCCGGTGTGCATTCATGCTGGCTTCACCAGCATCCGTACCTCCTGCCAGAGGTTTCAGCAGAAGCCATCAACCGCCTGCTGGACACAGAGGAAGGTATTGTTGCCTTGACTGAATGCAGCAAAATAAGGGGTGGTGACTATCCTGCTGGCAGTCCGGTATGGGCAGACCAGAGGGAGATGATTCACTCGGAACCCATCGAAGGAACTTACCAGATATTCGGACACACCATGCTGGAGGTGCCGGTCATCACCTGTACCTTTGCCTGCCTGGATACGCAAAACGTTTATGCTATAGACCCACATTTAAAAATAAACATCATCAAATAAGAATATGAGCATTTTTCACTTTGACATCGACATCAATCCTGTGATTGACTATCAAGAGTGCCACATCACAGGTTACTTTGAACTCATAGAGCCAAGCAAGGCCGTAGTTTGCATGACATCTCCCTACCCTGGGCTGAAGCAAGAAATTACCGATTCCGATAACGAGCCATTGGACATAGACTCTTCCCTGTCAAAGGTGGAGAGCATCCTCACCCATCTCTATATCAACCACCAGGGGAAAAAAGAATAAATCACATAGGGACTGCCAGAAAAAATGAAAGTTAAACAGATCATCATGGAAGAACAGAAGAAAAGTATAAAAGCAAATAACAAGAAAGGCTATCAGAAAACCATATCCATCAGATTTCCAGATGGAACCATCGTCTTAGAGCAAACAGCTATAGGAACATTTAAGAAATGCCTCAAGAAGATAGGTTTCTACAAAGTTGCCAAATTCAAAAGCATCCTTTTCAAAGGCTATCCTCTGGTAGGCTTAGAAAAGAGAACGGATGGAAATCAAAAGTGGCAAGACTATGAAGACGGATGGTACATATATAGCTACATCAGTAATAAGGATAAAATCAGGGTCCTCAACAGACTATCGGATGATTTGCATTTAGGTCTCATCATCAAGGAGGAACATCTTATCCTATAGACTGTACACTCTTAGAGAACAGGCATATCCACCTCTTCGGGAAAGAGCTGAAATACCCTAATTTCTAAAAAAAGCTTTTCATTAAATTTATTTTTCTGTGCAGATACTTCACACAGAAAGATAGTACCTTTGCATCGTGATTCAGAGAAACCAAGGAATTGTTCTGAGGTACTGACAAAAATATAGAAACTATGAGACAAGTAAAGATTCTTACAAGACCAACAGTAGATCAGATGAACGAATATTCTCAGCTTAAGGAACAGTTATTCAACGATAAGCTCTCAGAAAAGGAAAGTGCAGAAATCGCAGAACAGTTCAGACGCCTCGAATCATCTTACAACTGGACCAACTTTGTTTTCCAAAATCCAGACACAGGAAAGCGCGGCATAAAGAATGCTGCCGGTGAGGTACTGGTGCCTGCTGAGTTTAATGATTTCTCTTTCCTGGGTGACAACGACTTATTCTATACAACCCACATGGCTGCCATGAAGGACAGAGGGTTCGGCATTGTGGCCGCTGACGGAACAGGTAAGGTTTTGGTTGATTTCCGCTTTGATTATCTACAGTGGGACCCTTTTGCAGGCATGTACATGGCATTATGGGACAGCAAGGTTGAGTTCGGCTACGTCAATCCTCAAGGAAAGGTTATCATTCCTAACATCCTAACCAAATACAATGAGCCTTGCTACGGACACTTGATCCTGGAAACGGACTTATTTATGGGCATACTGGATCTGCGCACCTCCAACTTCGTACTGCCGGAATATTTCAATATAGAAGTAGAGGAGAACGAGAAGATTGTCTTCACAAAAAACCGCGTCAAAGGTTATGTCGTCGAGCGCACAGGAAAGTTTATTCCTGCTGATGAGTACGATGAAGAAAATATGAGTGACGAGGACATCGTTTACAACACATTTAAATAATTAAAAAAGAAGTACATTATATTTGTATATACCAAAGAGGTTATCAACCACCGAGTAGCAACTTGCCTTGCGTGGAGATTTCCCAACAACAAGATTCTTGAACTATTCCTCATGATGAAGATGCACAACGAATGAGGGAAAGAACACCTCAATTTGTCAGTGCACCTCTTCCCGAGGAGGCTTACGACAATCTGATAGGCAACAATGTAATAGCTAAGCAGGACATCCAACTTGAAAAAGTGAATGAGAATGCGATGCGTAACCTGAAGCTACTGGTACGGCTTTCACCAGAAATTACCCTGGATTTAATTAAGAAACAAGGAAGCCTGTATGCCACCATCAATGAGAATACCGAAACCAGTATGCGTATGATCAATCAGAATGCTACAGATGTGGCCATGTGGCTCATCCGCCAGAAAGGAAATCTGGAATCATACCAGAACGACTTGGAGACCTGTCTCAAAGAGCATTAGTGCACCTTGCCTCTGAAATGGCAAAAAAACAATAGAGCAATACAGATGACATAATATAAATATCGCATGATTGCGCACATCACCCTGGAGGCAACATCACCTCTGGCAGTGGGTAGCGGCGAGAAGGACATCATTACGATGGAAATTACTTCGTAACAACATACGAGGTAAAGCAGGAAGAACTGAATGGCTCTGCCACCACAACTCCGGTTACCAACCTGCCACACCATCATGACCGATACCATATGAATAGCATTCATCAATCATCTTTATTGCACCAATTCTATCTCCTACTAATTGTCTCAAATGGCGTCTTGTCAAGATGCTCGATTACTTCATAAAATTCATCATTATTCCACCTTCTAAAATATGATGACTCATGGAACATCGCCCAAAAATTCTTGTCCACCTTAAAAGTCCACACAAAATAGCAAATATAAAAGATGGAACAATAAACAAGTTCAAGAGTCGTGTAAGCAATTACAAGAAAAAACCAAATGGCTTTGTAATCCTTAAATATTTCATAATTTCTTAAATTCTTTTTTGTTCTTTGTTATTGAAATGTGAAAACCATGGGTGGAGTTGATTGAGTCCATCATTAGCTTGAAGTCATTGCCGTGTGTGCATTTCATGTCCTTTCCCTCAACAGCCAACAGATAGTGAATCATCTCATGGCATATGATGTCCTTCATCTCATCCTCTGTAAAGTCATATGAGTCAGTGACCTTTATTATTGGTCTCACTACTTTCTTTCCATCCCTACGGTACCTAAATTCGCCAAACGTATTGCTACTGTGAATTATCTCGAACGAAGGACAAGACAGCTTCCTAGAGAAGGCATCCTTGTTCAATTCTCTAAATATCCTAGGTACGTTGTTTAAATCTGCAATCATATCAAGCAATTCATTTTTGTTTTATAATGCAAAGATACTAAATAAATCTAACTTTACAAAGATATTTAACTTTTTTATAAAAAATCTTCGAGCAACGTTAAACGCCACTCGAAGATAAATGTGTGCTAATCATGGTAAATGTTCAGTTTCTTCAATGTTGGAGTGACAAAGTCTGCATATTCAATGTAGAACTTCCTCATGGTGTCACATGCATCCATCACCCTTCGCGGCTTTAGCCAAGACTTGAACTACTATATGCAGCGCTTTGAAGAAATGATGTCGGTGTTCACTTATGAGAACTACCAGCAATTGTGGGCACAAACCGAAAGCATCACCCAACTCGTCAATATCCTCAGTGAACATACAGACGATGAAGTCAGAATGATGGAGATGAAAGAGTATGGAGACAGCAAGTTCGAAAAGAAGAATCCTTTCAACAAGATCCAGGAAAAAGGTACACCAATCCACTCATGGCTTACGGATGAAGACAAGGATAAGATCAGAGACCTTGCACTCAAGGCTAAAGGTGAAAGAGCAGAAAAAGAAGCCCGCAGATCACTCTCCGAGCAATATGCGCTCGCCAAGAGCTGTGTAGAAGCTAAGGAATACCAAGAGGCTAAGAAACTCTATAACGACATCATGGATGAACTTCTCAAAAAAGGAATCAACATCCAGGAAGAACGTAAAATCGTTGCCGATATAGAGGAACAGATTGCCAAGCAGGAAGAAGAGAAAAAGCAACAAGCCGAAAAAGCAGCCCAAGAAGCTAAAGAAAGGGTACTTGCTGCTGGTCTTGACACCACCCTTGACAAACTCGCAGGAGATGGCGTAAACTATAGCATCAAGGACTTCAAGGTATGCTTCCAAAAAGTGGAGAAATGGCTGAAAAACTCTAAGGCATCACAGCTCAACGAATACGACAGCAACGCCCTCTACAATACCTCAACCCGCTTGCTACATGATCCATCCAAGAAGGAAGTGAAGGAACTTGCCAAGCCATTTGACAAGAGTGGCATCTGGAAAAAGCTGACAGGCTTCCTTGGCGAAGACAAGGCCAAGGAACTTTATGATTCCTACCAGAAGTAAGAAAAAGAAGCTTCTGCTTAATGAAATAAGACAGGAGAGGTTCAAATAGGACAGAACAGAACATAAGAATATCAGAATAGTAAAATCAATCCCATACCAAGGCAACCAACCTTGATATGGGATTTTTTCATGTAACAGATAACCCTACCAATGAACCAAAATAACCTATGAATAACTCATAAACAAATGATTCTAATCCTTATTGTAGTGGACAATGGTCTCGTACGAATTCAGAGTGTAGTATTGGCAATCATCTCGATGTCTTAATCCTTGTTGTAGTGGACAATGGGCTCGTACCTAACGCAGAAGGACGTCAGTACATTAATCTCATTACGTCTTAATCCTTGTTGTAGTGGAAGATGGTCTCGTACACTAGTCTCAGACATTGCAACGTTCAACGCGAAAGGGTCATAATCCTTATTGTAGTGGAAGATGGTCTCGTACAATGCATGACTGGCGCAAATTCGCTTGGAAGAAAGGGCCTTAATCCTTATTGTAGTGGACAATGGTCTCGTACGGTATGAAAATTTCAGTTAAGGGCGGTGGCAATCTGTCTTAATCCTTGTTATAGTGGACAATGGTCTCGTACTGCTGTCAGCATCAGGTATCACCATCGAAGGGCTGTCTTAATCCTTATTGTAGTGGACAATGGCCTCGTACTATGTTATTCCATCCCATACTTAACCAGCTAGCCAAGTCTTAATCCTTATTGTAGTGGACGATGGTCTCGTACTCAAAAAGGATATGATTATGTCAGAAATTAATGTAAGTCTTAATCCTTGTTGTAGTGGACAATGGGCTCGTACAGATTATCAGTGGAGCACAACGTAATGACTTACTGGTCTTAATCCTTGTTGTAATGGACAATGGTCTCGTACATAAAGCTCGCAAAGCCTTAGGTGCTCCAGAGTTGTCTTAATCCTTATTGTAGTGGACGATGGTCTCGTACAGAACACCCATCTTTTCAAGGCTATCCGTGCCCGCATGTCTTAATCCTTGTTGTAGTGGAAGATGGTCTCGTACTTATACTTAGTACATCGAACACATGTTCAGATATGCTGTCTTAATCCTTGTTGTAATGGAAGATGGTCTCGTACTAAGATCCATAGTGAGTTTAATAAAAAAGTTAAAAAATGTCTTAATCCTTATTGTAGTGGACAATGGTCTCGTACGTTCTAACTTCTGGCTCCTCCATGAGGAAGGTCAGGGGTCTTAATCCTTATTGTAGTGGACAATGGTCTCGTACAAGGGTTATGTAGCTAATCCTTATCTTGGTAAAGAGTCTTAATCCTTATTGTAGTGGACAATGGTCTCGTACTCACATGGAGCAATCCTACAGGCTGCACAGGTCTATGTCTTAATCCTTATTGTAGTGGACAATGGTCTCGTACCAAACAATGAAATCAGTTTAAGCCTCTTAGGCTTGGGTCTTAATCCTTATTGTAGTGGACAATGGTCTCGTACTTAAAAAATTTAGAATTATGTTAGATTTAAAAGAAGTCTTAATCCTTATTGTAGTGGACAATGGTCTCGTACTCGACCTTATAAGACATTATTGATTATCAATAAGTTAAAGAGCTTTACTAAACAAATATTTACTTTTCTTAACCGAAAATTAACTATTTCTTAGCGAGTGCAAAGGTACGACTTTTTTTCGAGATATGCAAGCCAATTATTCTTAAATATTTAGCCATTTTTATCCCCAAAATTTAACTCTGTTAACTAACTAGGGAGACAGAACCCTAAAGACAAACGACAAGACCACCCCCAAACCACTATTCAGCACTAACAAACATCAGAAAAAGAAGGCTGTCTCCTACCATTAACCATGAATCCTACATATCCATCACTTCCCTCCAGTAGAGATTCTAACGATAACAAGAAAAGTGATGAACGAATAATCCTCACCCGAAATAATAAAGTGTAAAAATCAACCTCTAACTAACAAAATCCTAGAAAATCGAGTCAGTGAAATACCACTTCAAAATCCCGCTTTATCTTTGCACCCAGAAATCAAAACCATAAACATATGGAGATCGTATTAAATTCATATGGTGCTAAACTTAGCATCAACAATGGAGCATTCATGCTCAACAATTCAACAGGAAGCCATCGCATACCTGTTAAAGACGTGGATTCCATCTTTGTAGCCAAGAGTGCCGTACTCACATCCGACGCCTTGATACTTGCCATTGAAAATGACATCAGGGTCACGTTGGCCGACAAAGTTGGCAATGTAATGGGCTGTGTATGGAGCCACAAATATGGTTCCATCTCCACCATCAGAAAAGGACAACTGATATTCACGGCATCACAGGATGCAGTGGAATGGATCAAAAAGGTCATCATCCAAAAGATGCAAAACCAACTGGCCCTGCTCCTCATGCTGCAGGTAGATACAGGGCAGAAGGAACTCATCGTTGAGGAAGCTGGCAACAAAATCAGCAAACTCATCGCAAAGGTAGATGCACTAGAAGGATTCACGGTAAGAGAAATCGCCAATAACCTCAGAGCCTATGAAGGCAATGCCTCCAAGGAATACTTCCGGGCATTGAACCAATTCATACCTGAGAAATACCGGTTCAAGGAGCGCTCACAACATCCGGCTATAGATGTTGCCAACGCCATGCTCAACTACGGATACGGCATCCTGTATGGAAAAATTGAGAATGCACTCATTCGCTGCGGCATAGATCCCTATATAGGCATTCTCCACAGAGACGAGTATGGAAGACCCGTCCTTTCCTATGATATGATAGAACTCTACAGGGTATGGATAGACTATATCGTCTATTCCCTGCTGGCCCAGAACATCATAACAGAGGACTACTACTCCACAGATGAAAGAGGAGCAGTATGGCTGGAAGCCCTGGGAAGAAGAGTCATCATCCAGTCAGTCAATGACTACCTCTCAGAGAATGAATCCATCAAGGGAATGACCAGGAGCAGAGAAACCCATATATTTCTCTATATGCAAAAATTCGCACAACAATTAAAACATTATTAGTATGAAAGAGCAGACTGTATCATTGGGAACCAAGATCGTGGCTGCCAATGAAAAATTGACATCTATCAACATGATAGACCTATTCGAGATGATAGCTCACCCAGAGCCATCACTCAGAAATCAGACAGAAGTCCTGCGCAGTATCCAGCGCATGGACAGTGCCAAATACAATCTGATGAAAAAATCACTCCCCTACTTTGTCTGCGCCCACTTTGACCCAGACTACAGAAGAAAGGAAAACTTCTCATCAGTATCATCATTTGTCCTGGACATAGACCATGTGGACGAGAAGAGCATCCAGCTGGATGAGCTGAAAGCAGAACTGGCAAAAGACGAGCGCATCGCCATGATGTTCACCTCTCCTAGCGGCTGTGGCTTGAAACTCATCTTCCTGCTCGACAAACCATGCCTGGATGAAAACATCTATTCAACATTCTACAAGCAGTTCGCCTGGGACTTCGCCAAGGAACATCGCTTGGAAACATTCATTGACCTCAAAACCAATGACGTGACCAGAGCCTGCTTCATTCCTGCGGACGACCATGCCATCCTTAGCATGACAGCCACACCTGTCAACTTGGAGAACTATGTGGACCTGGATTGCGTGGACCTGTTCATCAAGGAAGACAAGATGCCAAGCATCAGCCAAGGGAAACAAGTACAGGACCTGGAACCAGTAGAAAAGAATCTGGATCCTGACCGGGAAACCATGAACAGAATCAAAGAAAGACTTGAACTGAGCCAAAAGAAGAAACTGCCCCAGGAAGTACGCCCTATCTATGTTCCCGAGGAAATCACCAACATAGTCACTGACCTGAAGCAATCCATAGAAGAAACAGGAGTGGAGCTGTATGATACCAGAAACATCCAGTACGGCATCAAACTCATGTTCCGTACCCATCAACTGAAAGCAGAAATCAACCTGTTCTTCGGGCACAAGGGATACTCGGTGGTAGAATCTCCCAAGAGAGGAACCTCCATGCAACTCAATGGCATGATGGCGCAACTGGTAAATGACTACATACAAACTCTGACATATGCCTCATGAAAGGAAACCATCTCATAAAAACCAGACTGATTGGCCAAGCCGGTTTAGCCGGCACAGGCTCCATCGGTAGAGTAACGGGAAACTTAGACGAGCTCCCCACCCTACCGGAAAGAATCAGACAGATACTGAACATCATCTCTTCAGCAGAAAGGAAACCAGGATATATGATATGCTTCATCATGTACGACATCACCAGCAACAAGGTCAGAACATTGATAGCAAAATTCCTACTGAAAAAAGGATGTACAAGGGTCCAGAAGTCCATCTTCATGGCAGACATGCCATCTGATGAAGTGCAAGACATAGCCCAAAAACTAACAGAGATTCAGAAGATGTATGACAACAACGACAGCATTCTGATTGTCCCTTTGTCTGAGGACTATGCCAGAGCCATGAAGATCATTGGTCAGGATGTAGATATCGACCTTATCCTGCATTCCAAAAACACCCTGTTTTTCTAGGCTTAAAACACAAAATCAAGGAAAAATGAGCCATCGAAATGTCATTTCACTATGTTCATGTACCTTTGCACCCGAAATAAAACGAAAACTATTTCTCCCCACTTCTGTAGGAGGATAGCAGTGCATAAAATATAAAAGTAAACAACGTAAAAACAAGAGAACAATGAAATTCATCAACTTAACACCCCACACCATCACCCTGAATGATGGCACAAGCTTCCCTACGGAAGGAAATGCAAGAGTAACAGATACCTATACCGAATTCAACACAAGCGGTGTCTGCAAGGTCAAGCACGGAGCAATCGAAGGTCTCCCGGAGTCAGAAGCCAACACCACCTTCATCGTATCGGCCATGGTACTCGCAGCAGCAAAGGAAAAAGGCAGAGAAGATGTGGTAGCCCCTGCTACCGGACACCCAGAGTGCAGAAGAGAAAACGGCTTCATCGTCTCTGTCCCTGGATTCGTCCACTAGACAATGCCACAGGCGCATATAATAAGGTATGGTAGACCCTCTCAACTGACAAAATCAAGGAAAATTGAGTCAGTGAAATATCTCTTCACGAAATTCCGCTACCTTTGCACCCAGAAAGCCAAAGCCGCTATGGTTAAGTAAGTTAGCGGCAGTAAAGTTAGATTAAGACCCAGAAATATGAGCAGAAGAAGAAAAAGAAGACACTCAAACAGCGAGAATGAGGTTATCGGAAAACTCGCAGGCGTAGCAGTAGCTGCCATCGTCACGAAAGTAGTAACAGAAGTACTCCTTAAACTGTAGAAGACGATGAGAAGAGCCAATAAATCACCTTCAACAGGCATACACTCATTCCTGGAAACAAGATGAGTGACAACCGGGATAGTACCCATCAACGATAGTATAAACACAAATAGAATTCAATATGTTAGAAGAAATCTTAAAAACCATAGCAGACATTCTATCTGGTCACGAACCAGACCCAGATGGCCACCCAGATGACCTGAAACCAGACGACATCTTGAGAATTCTCAGAAAGAGAAGAAACAGATAAAGAAAGTCAAACTAAAAAATACAATAAAATGAATAATTACGATTTATCCAAAGAAACAACAGATGCCATCGGTCAGATAGTGGTCGCAGTAGCAGCTATCGTCACCGAGCTGGTCGTTGATTGGCTCGAAGATGAATAACACAACATCGGTAGAAATTACAAGGAAAATTGAGTCAGTGAAATATCTCTTCACGAAATTCCGCTACCTTTGCACCCAGAAAACCAAAGCCGCTATGGTTAAGTAAGTTAGCGGCAGTAAAGTTAGATTAAAACCCAGAAATATGAGCAGAAGAAGAAAAAGAAGACACTCAAACAACGAGAATGAGGTTATCGGAAAACTCGCAGGCGCAGCAGTAGCTACCATCGTCACGAAAGTAGTAACAGAAGTACTCCTTAAACTGTAGAAGACGATGAGAAGAGCCAATAAATCACCTCCAACAGGCATACACTCATTCCTGCAAACAAGATGAGTGACAACCGGGATAGTACCCATCAACGATAGTATAAACACAAATAGAATTCAATATGTTCGAAGAAATTTTTAAAACCATCGCAGACATTCTATCTGGTGACAAACCAGACCCAGATGTCCTGGGACCAGAAGACATCGAGAGAATTCTCGGAAAGAGAAGAAAATCAAAGTAATAACCCATAAAAATAGAAGAAAATGAACAATTACAACTTATCAAAGGAGACATCAGACTCCATAGGAAAGCTCGTCGGCGCTGTCGCTGGTGCCATCGTAACCAAACTCGTCATTGACTGGCTTAATGATAAGTAGGAAACACCTACCACCGTCACAAAAGACACAGATAAGACAGCCTGGCTACCGAAGAATCGCAGGATATTATGATCCTGCCTATCATTAAAAGACTACTGGGAGTGGCATTGACCACAATCCCCATTCCCAGTAGCTTCTTCTAAAAAGTAATATTATTCAAACCAAGTAAACGTATAACAAGTAAACATAGAAATAGTATGATTACAGTAAGATCAAAACAAGAATTAGAAAAGGCCATCAAGCAAGAGACCTCAGAAATCAAGGTTGTTGGTTCCTATGCCACGACCTTGGCAAAGAAGGCAAAGAATAAAAGAACTTCATCACAGGCAGCAACTGGCGGAGCTATCCTAACGGGGCTACTTGGCATTGGCTGCCTCGTTGCCGCTCCCTTCACTGCAGGAACTTCCCTCCTGGGCGGAGGAATCGTCGCATCAGCCATAGGAGCAGGTGCAGTTGGACTAACCATAGGAACCATCACCATAACAACCACCGAGCTGGCCTTCCTGTGCGGCACTGCATTGGCTGCACTAGCACTAAAACAGGGATACAACGTCAAAATCACCAACGAAAACGGAAAACCTGTGGTCATCTTCACCAAGTAAAGGGATGTAAAAGAGCATTTGCCTGGATTCTACTCCAGCTCAAATGCTCTTACCAAAACAAGAAACGAACCTCTTACGAGGCAAATGTCAAATCATATATAATTAAGGTAAACAACAATGAAATTCATCAATTTAACACCCCACACCATCACCCTGAATGATGGCACAAGCTTCCCTACGGAAGGAAATGCAAGAGTAGCAGATACCTATACCGAGTTCAACGCAAGCGGTGTCTGCAAGGTCAAGCACGGAGCAATCGAAGGTCTCCCGGAACCAGAAGCCAACACCACCTTCATCGTATCGGCCATGGTACTCGCAGCAGCAAAGGAAAAAGGCAGAGAAGATGTGGTAGCCCCTGCTACCGGACACCCTGAGTGCAAAAGAGAAAACGGCTTCATCGTCTCTGTCCCTGGATTCGTCCACTAGACAATGCCACAGGCGCATATAATAAGGTATGGGAGACCCTCTCAACCGACAAAATCAAGGAAAATTGAGTCAGTGAAATATAGTTTCACCGAGTTTCACTAAATTTGCACCCAGAAAACCAAAGCCGCTATGGTTAAGTAAGTTAGCGACATTAGAGATAATAATAAATTTCAAACATTATGACAATTTTAAGTATTATCATCGGGATCATCATCCTACTGGATGTATTGACATTCCTGGTAAAAGCTACCGGCAATGCAAGTAACTTCATGTGGTACCTCTGCCGCCCACTCTGGGGTATCCTCGGCAATGGAGTGTATCAGAACATCTCCATGTTCATCGGGCTCCTCATCCGCTTGGCAGAAGCCGTCGTACTCACACACATCGTAGAAAACCTCTTCAGACAGTTAGTAGCATGAGCAAAGTCACCATTCCAAGCAGGGCTTCCTACCAGGTTAGGAACCCTGCACCAGAAGGAAGTCCCTTCCTAGAAGCAGACTGGGCTCCAATCAATGCCCATCAGGTATATCAAGCCTTGAAAAGAATGCAATGCAGAAATCACCAGGCAACATCAGCCTATAAATGCAAAGGCTTGGGAGCCCCATACAAGACAAGCCAGCAACAGGAAAACTGGCTAGGAGCAATCATCAATCATTTCAATCAAAATACAAATATTCAGTTAAAACATATCAAGACTATGTGCAAATTCAACAAATTCAATGGTAAAGTTACCAACTACTACAGCAACATGTATGTCATCGAAGTAGATGACAAGACTATCTACATCCCATTCAGCGTGATGCATAAATTCCCGGCATTTCCACAATCCATGATGGAAGATGGTCACCTCAAGATCGGCGTAACAGTCATCATGGTGAAAAAAGACGAGAAGACATACTACCCTGACCATGAAACCTACGGAGTCAACAACAATCAGGAACATAAGCTGAACATCGATGGTACTTACCTGCTCAAAGATACAAAAGCGTATAAGCAGTCCAACAGCCTTCCAGAACTGATGGCTCAACTCAGCACACAGCTGCCTTCCCTCCAGGAGGACCTGAGATTGGAAACGCTGAAAGTAATCTCAGCTACCAACATGACAGAGGAGCAAAAGGTAGAGAAACTTACATCCATGGTAGACTTCCCATTGGACTTCGTAGAGTCACAGACCCTGGAAAAGAAGGCAAGCCTGTTCTATGCACCGGGCAATACCAAGGATGACAGAGCACAACTCAAGGAGATCGTAGAGTCTATCGTTGCCATGTGCAATAGCGAGGAACAGAAACAATGCCAACTCATCGTAGGAGTGAACGACAAGACCAATAAGACTTGCAAACTCCAGGATGAAATCGCCTCTAACTATCCACAGATGGCCAACCTCGACCAGTTCCAGAATACCCTGCTGGTTCCATTCATCAAGTCATACACCTACGACAATGCCCTGCTCATGTCATCCCTCAAATACAACTGGTACAACTACAATGGTGACCTAATCCTCATCATAGACATCAACTACCACGGAGATCCTATCATCTGCAAAGGTGGCAGACTCCCCTACCGATGCGACTCCGCCAAAATGATTGCAGAAGGAGTAGACCTGGTAAACATGGTCAAGAAGCTGACAAGAAATGCCGCATAACATCTAAGGAGGACTGCCCAAGTAAAGGCAGTCCTCTGATAATCTGATGAAAAAGAAGATTCCAGAAAAGATCATTTGGAAAAGAAGATGGCAAAACTGATGGAGAAGGCTTTGTGACAAATGGTACATCAGAAATCGATTGTACCATCAGTTCATACACAGAAGCAGGCATTTGGTACAATCAACAGATAGGATGTAGCATTATCTGCTCATTTTTATCTACTTTTGCTCCAGAAATGTTTACCTTTAGCCAGCTAAAGGTATATATGGATGTGCAAAGGTACTCTAAAACATTGAGTAATAAATAAAATCATTGCACCCATGATTTTCTAACATTAGAAACAACGTAAACATAACAATATACAATGAAAATGTTATATGATTTAATCGCAGGCATCATTTCTATGATTGCCAAAAGTCTTGGAGTTTCATATGCCACAGCCAATGTGGCATGGAGCTTATACCTACAGGGACTGGTGTGTATCCTATCCTGCCTCTTGCTTCTCATCCCCATGAGGAAGAGATACAAGCAATTCGGCCTGGATGTGTTCACCATATCAGGAACAGTTTCTATTCTTGGCTATACATATCTGATCTTCTCCAACTGGTTCAATTTCATTAGCCCATTCATTAGACTTAGCTTTCAGACACAGCATAAAGCACTCATCAACTATACGAAGATGACGGGGATGCAATGGCACATGAGTTACCAGAGTGTTTATATCATCCTCTTTGTCTTTCTGGGAATGGCACTAATAGGAACGAACATCATTCTGCTAGTATGGTTCAACAAACTTGCCAAGAAGACCAGCAATGAACTGATAAGTTTTCCTGTATCGAAATAACCCAACATACAATAGAAGAATATATGACTAAGAAATGTATTATATCTGTTTTGCTCGTAGTGGTTTGGGCATTGTTTTCCTCTCTGTTTTACAAGACCATCATGCTGATGCTGCTCTTCCTGGTATGGAAGAAGCACATCTTTGAGATGCTTCCGGCATGGACACAGAAATGGGGGATGAAACCTTATTGGATGCTCTTCTTCGTATGTCTGTGGATGGCAATGCCCCGTTATCGCATCGACTCAAATGACAGGGTGAGACTCGTTTATCTGGATAAGAATGGTGAAAACAAACACCCTCCGCTTACCCAATATCTCATCAATACCCTGATTCCTGAAGAAGAGATAGTGA
>NZ_JBQKLN010000056.1:0-24990 GCF_052116205.1 Prevotella sp. Sow4_E9_plate
ATTATATAGAAGATATACTCACCCGACTGATGGAGGGGGAGCAAGACTTCATGTCCCTAATCCCATGTAATTATAACTCGAACAAAAAGGTGAATGTCAAGGCTGCCTAATTGGTAGCTCTGGCAATACCAATTTAATAATATGCTTTTTTTGAAAAATGTTGGATGTGCTAACTGCTGAAAATCAGTAGTTACGTTCTAACGGTGATTTACAGAAGCTGCTGCTGCAGACACAGGCATTGAAGCGTCATTTGTAGTATAAATGTAAGTTGTTTCTTCTTTGTCTACTTCTCCTTCCAAAATCGTTCTAAACAACTTCAAGACTATTTCTGATGCTGTATCAGGTCTTGGTTTTATACGATTGAGTCCAGCCATATCGTTAAGGAACTCTGAATACATACCTGTAGTAGGTATGATTTGTTCTGTCAAGATAGGACCACGTGATGGTGGCAAAACGAATGTACTATCCAACATTTGGTAATTGCCAAAGATGTAATCAATCAATACAAAACGCAACAGGAAAGCAAATGGAGACTCATCAAATTGTGTTTTTTCCTGAATTCTGAATCTCAGATTTCCCAGAGACAATATTGTATAAATCTCCTCTTTATCAACTAAACCTGTTAGCTCCTTTTTATAGGTAAAAGCCATTGTATCAGGAACACTTTCAGGAAGTGTTATCTCTATCTGACCAGAAATTCCATCATATCCCAGCATATAGCGGAGATAAAGAATAGCATCCTTTGCCATCCATGCTTCCAAATCCTGTTTTTTTATTTCCAGAGCAGTACCAGCATCTTTAAAATCCTTAGATAGAACATTAAAATCTATATTGTTATCTACAAAGAAATGATTAAGTCTGCTGGTATTAATCAACAATTCGAAAAAGTAATGGCACAATAAAGCCAAGTAACTTTTACCCAACCCTGATTCTCCAGAAAACACCATAAGAGGAGATACCAGGATTTCAGAATCCCGGATTCTTCCCAATTGGTCTATTCTAACCTTAATACATTTCATATTTTCCCATTTTTATAAGCAAAATATTGCTTTGATTAAACTTTTTTGGGCGTAAAATTACAAAAATCGTGGCAAATTTAAGAATTTATATTATTAATAATATATAAACCGACAATATTTACCAATTAAAACGCTATATTTATGCACGTTTATACATAAAATGAGCAACTAGCATACATTTATTCCATGTTTTTCTATTTCATAGAAAGTGCATATTCCCCTATCTTTTCAAGAAGGATTTTGGGGTTCAAATAAGCTTTTTTATACTTAACCGTTAGATGCAGATGCTCGCCTATAGCACGTCCTGTGGAGCCTGATCTACCAATAATGGTGCCGGCAAAAACAAGAATTTGCCAGAGCGAGCATCGTAGAGGAATAAGGCGTACAATGCTCAGAAATGGGTTTTGTACGCCTTTTTTGTTTCATTATGTTTTTTTATATCCCAATAGTTTGCTAATTCGCTGAAAATTATGTATATTTGCAAATTAAGGGAGAAAAACATCCCCGAAAGAGATAGACAGTTTAGGGTAAATATAAAAGAAAGGAGAACGAGATATGGCAAAGAAGAGACCAAAGGTAGCACTGGTTTATGATTTCGACGGCACACTGTCGCCGGGCAATATGCAGGAGTTTGGATTCATACAGGCTACAGGCAAGACAAAAGACGAGTTCTGGGAGAAAAACAGAAAGTTTGCAGAGGGTAAGGATGCCAATGGCATTTTGACCTATATGTATCTGATGCTCGACGAAGCCAAGAAGAACAATATCTCGCTCACCCGGGAATCTTTTCAGAAATTCGGCAAGGATGTAGAACTGTTCCGCGGCGTAAAACAATGGTTTTCGCTCGTGAATGAATATGGCAACAGTATCGGACTGGACGTAAAGCACTACATCAACTCCTCGGGACTGAAGGAAATGATAGAGGGTACACCTATCGCCCACGAATTTGAGAACATCTACGCCTGCTCCTTTCTCTACAACAAGGAGGGAATCGCCTACTGGCCAGCCGTAGCCGTAGACTATACTACCAAAACGCAATTCCTCTTCAAAATCAACAAAGGTATCAAACAGGTGAGCGACAACAGAAGAGTGAACCAGTATATCCCCGACGAAAAGCGCCCTATCCCTTTCCCCCGAATGATATACTTCGGAGATGGAGAAACCGATGTGCCTTGCATGAAGATGGTAAAGGAACATGGCGGTCACTCGATTGCTGTATATGATAACGAGGATAAACAGAAAACAGCCTGCCAGCTTGTCAAGGAGGGACGAGTAAACTTCATGTGCTCTGCCAACTACAGCAAAGGAAGCGTGATGAATATCATCGTAAAGAGAATATTGGATAAAATCAAAGCCGATTTTGAATTCGACCGTCTGATAGAGCTGAACCAGAAGAAGGCATGGAAGTGATTTAAAGGTAAAAGGGGAAAAAGGTAAAAAAGTAAAAGGGTAAAAAAGTAAAAGGGCAAAAGGGGAAAAAAGTAAAAAGGTAAAAAAGTAAAAAGGGAAAAGGGGAAAAAGGGCAAAAAGTAAAAGGATAAAGGGACTCTTTTGTGAATTCCTTGAAACTTTTCTTGGTTTTATCGAGGATTATGCTTAATTTTGCACACAGAAATAATAATATCAAATCATATTAATGGGAAGAAATAAATACTCAGCAGGAGAAATCAAAGAAATCGGCAAATTGCTGCGACTCAAAAACGCAGGCAACCGTTTACAACAGAAAATGATACGCCACGACCTTCGCGTGGATTATGAATTCAATATCTCTGACTTCAATGAGCCTGGCAAGGCTTTCGGCGAGGAGGAACTGCAGGATGCCATCAAGCGTGGAGCTATCCAGATTCTCGACGATGCCACCATCGAGGCTATGAAGGCAAAACGTGCAAGAGACAAGGCTCGCGACGAGGCTGAGAGACAGAAGGAAGCTGTAGCCTGCGGTGAACAGACCGACTGGCAGGAGGCTATGAAGCAGTGGAATGAGTATTATGAAAAGTAAAAAGGTAAAAAGGTAAAAAAGTAAAAAGGTAAAAAAGTAAAAAGGTAAAAAGAACATACTGATTACGACATATACTGATTACGACATATACCGATTACAACATATACCGATTAATAAAATATACTGATTATAAATTATTATGGCTAAAGTATTGATAAAGACATCAGAGGGCGACATCAAGGTTCGCCTCTACGATGAGACACCTCTGCATCGTGACAACTTCATCAAGTTGGCAAAGGAGGGATATTTCGATGGCACACTCTTCCACCGTGTCATCAAGGATTTTATGATCCAGGGCGGTGACCCAGAGAGCAAGGGCGCTCCTAAAGGCAAAATGCTGGGCACGGGCGGACCTGATTACACCATCCCTGCCGAGTTCGTTTATCCACAACTTTTCCACAAGCGTGGTGCCTTGAGCGCTGCACGCCTTGGCGACGAGGTGAACCCTAACCGTGAGAGCAGCGGCAGCCAGTTTTATATTGTATGGGGAAAGACCTACAAGCAGAACGAACTGAAACAGATGGAGAAGCAGATGGGCATGCAGATGGAGCAGAATATCTTCAACCAGCTTGCCAAGGAGCATCATGATGAAATTATGAACTTCCGCCGCAACCGCGACCGCGAAGGCTTAATGAAACTACAGGATAAACTAGTGGATGAAACCAAGAAGCGCTGCAAGGAGCAGGGCTACCCAAAGTTTACCGAGGAGCAGCAGAAGGCTTATACTGAAGTAGGCGGAACACCTTTCCTCGATAACCAATACACCGTTTTCGGCGAGGTAGAGGAAGGCCTTGACGTAGTGGAGAAGATTCAAAACTGCGAAACCATGCGTGGTGATAGACCTAAGGAGGATATCAGCATGGATATCTCCGTTATAGAAGAATAAAAGGCATTTCTCGCAGTTCTTTCTACAAAACTGCGAGAAATCTTTATTCTGTATCTACAACTATTCATCCGTATTAAACAAAAACAAACAAATCAAAATGAAAAAGATTCATGGAAAAATGATGAAGGGCACCACGGCCAAGAGCCTGATGATGCTCCTGGCTTTGGCAGGTTCTAACTACTGCCATGCTCAGCAAGCCACTATCGTGGTAAGCAATCCTACTTCCGCATCACGCACAGAGCTTATCTCCCTCAGCATGAACGAGGTGAAGGCGAAACTGGGCAATGCTGCCCCTAAAAAGGGAGAGGCTTACATCGTGAAGAACAAACGAGGACAGCAGATTGGCTCGCAGATTACCCACGATGGTCTTCTGCTCATAGATGCAAGCATACGTCCTCACGGCTCTGCCACTTACTACGTGAGCATCGGCAAGCCTTACCAGCAGAAGGTTTATGCCACCGGCGCTCTCTATAAGATAAGAAAGGATGATATCGCATGGGAGAACGACAGATGCGCCTACCGCGTATATGGCCCTGCCCTGCAGAAGACCGGCGAGCGTTCCTTCGGTACCGACATCTGGGTGAAGAATACTCCGGATACCGTGGTTTACGAGCGATACATCAAGGATATGAACGGAAATATCAAGGGCGATAAGATTGATGCCAAGGTGAGAGCCTTGCAGAAGCAGCAGAAGGCAGAGAAGAACGCAGCAAAGGCTGCTGCTCTTGCCAAGCAAATCAAGGCTCTGCAGGCAGAATCGCGCGAAATGGATATCCTCACCTCCTTCCATCTCGACCATGGCAACGGATTGGATCCTTATCGTGTGGGCGCTACCCTGGGATTGGGTGCACCAAGCCTCATGGTGGGCAAGAACCAGGTTCTGCCTTACTGCTACAAGGATTACAAGATATTGGATAACGGTCCGCTCCGCTTCACCGTAGAACTGACTTACAACCCATCTGCCGTAGGCGATATGAAGAACGTGGTGGAGCACCGCATCATCTCGCTCGACAAGGGCAGCAACTTCAACCGGATGACCGTATGGTATGACGGCTTGACCACTCCTACCGATTTCGCCACCGGTTTCCCTATCCACGAGGAGGATACGGAGACGAAGACCTTCGCCAAGGATTATGTAAGTTATGCCGATCCTACAGATAATATCGAAGTAAACAACTCACAGGTTTACGTAGGCATTCTCTTCCCTTATGGTGTTGACAATACCTACTACCAGCTCTTCGATAAGAAGCACGATGGTGCTACCGGTCATGCCCTCGGCTTGAAACGCGGCTTGAAAAATGGGGAGAAATACAGCTACTACTTCGGTGCAGCATGGAGCAAATATGATGTAAGAAGCTATGCCGAATGGCAAATCCGCATCAAGGATTATCTGGATGCATTGAAGAATCCGCTCCTGATTGAGGTGAAATAGGAAATATATTAAACCGCAAAAGCGATAAGCCAAGATATAAAACACGAAACAAAAAGCCGCCCTCATATCATTAGAAGAGGACGGCTTTATTGTTTTTTAAATAAAGATTATATTACTTTGTCATCTCGAAACCTACACGCATACCATCATAATTGTTGGCGATACTGCCTACGGCGCTCAATGTAGAGCTGCCCTTGAAGGCACTGAGGGCCTTGATGAGATTGAGCAGCTTCTTCTGGTCGAAGAGAAGACTGATGCCATTGGTTGTCTTGGTGGCATAGCCTGAAGCACTCAGCAGGAGGCCCTTCAGCTGGATGGCATGAGTCTTCTCATCAAAGGTATAGGTGCCATTCCATGCCTTGCCGTCAATCTTGGCAGAGAAAGTACCATCGGTATTAAAGGTGAAGTAGGTATTGGAACTGCTGAATCCAAACTTCTTGTAATAACCTTCCAGCTTATTCTCAACCTTGCTGGCAGCAATCTCGCCACCCGCCTTAGCCAGCAGGTTCTCTGAGGTGAAGGCGCACCCTGGCTTGCTGTACTTCCAGGTATGGCAGAGATCTGCCTGCTTAAATGTACCCGAACCGATTACATTGTTCAGGATTCCGTTGATTATACTTCCTGCATTACTGCTTGAGTTGCTGCCATTACCGGCATTGCTACCACCCAGGATAGCGCCCAATACGCCTGCTACGGTTGCTGCCGAATTGACGGTAGCAGAAGTATTATTAGCGGTAGTAGTGGTTGCTGCAGATGCAGAAGAAGAAGTAGTAGGAGCTGCAGATGCTGTAGACGCAGAAGCAGTAGATTTCTTAGCTGTCGTCTTCTTGGAAGAAGTTTTTTTAGTAGTCTTCTTGGTTGACTTCTTAGTAGTCTTCTTAGTTGACTTCTTAACCGGCATCAACTCAGAATTGGAAGCATTCAGCGCTGCTTCGTTCATAGCGCTAGCATTGCTGCCAGCTGTGCATGCAAGCACAAGGGCAGCGAAAAGAAATACCTTTTTCATTTTTACTTTCTATTTATTTGTTTAAATCTAATTCTCTTATATCATTCGCTTTCTTCACTTTCATATTTCCCATCATAAATGAGGAAAAACTATTATAATAGATGAAAAACAGGAGAAAAGGTTTAATTTGTTGCATAAATGTTTCATAAAACGAATGAAATGTGACGATTTTGTGTTAACGATTGCACATTTTTTTGACATAAATCAAAAAAGAACGAAAAATAGACATATTTTATCAAAAAGTATCCCCGAAAATGAACAGAATATCCTATCTTTGCAACGTTTTAAAAATCACAATAGGTTATGAATGATTTAATTAAGGTAAATTCAGAGAATCAGAATCAGGCAATCGACAGATGCCAGCAGATTCTTAATGAACGCCGCGAGGCGCTTGCCTCTAAGGCAAGAAGAAGAGATTAAGTCTTTTGATTTTTAGCGAACAAGAGACAAGATTCTTCTTAGAAAGAGATTATTTTCAGAATGACATTCGGTTGAGAGATTCTGCTGAATCTATTTTTCCCAACAGGGAGAAAGAATGATTCAGGGAAACAGAACCCCGAAAACTGAAAATGAGAGAGATTTTTCAGAACGACTCTTAAATTTTAAGAGGAACTGAAATTTTTGGGAAAAACAAAAGTTAAAATCCCGTTGTCGTCCATCTTGCATGGTACGTACAACGGGATTTTTTCATTTTCTATCTAATATCCAGATATCCAAATCAGAATTACTTGTTCTTCTCGCCCTTCATGATAACCTCTACATGATTGCCACTCTTCAAGATAACATTCTTGAGGAAGTCGGAAATCTGAGCGCCATCGATTGACTTCACGAGATTCTTATAGTTGCTGTAATTATCAACCTTGTGAAGGTCGAACATACCCAAGGTCTGAATCCAGTAACCGTTGGTCTTCTCATCCACGCCAGCCTGCTTCAAGAGAATCTCCTTTACTTTCTGCAAATCGTCAGCATCAACCTTGGCAATCACCTCGTCCATACCCTTGAAGAAGCATGGGATGGCAACATCTGCCTTCTCTGGATTCAGCTGAGCCATACCGTTGATGGTAATCTGCACCTTGTTGTCTGCGTCAAAGAAAACGCCATAGATGGCACCTGCAGAATAAGCAGCACTCAACTCCTCGCGGATGCTGCGCAGATACTTCATCTCCAGGAGGCGTGCTGCCATATCTGCCAGCACACTGCTCTTCTGGGTATAAGGCATCTTGGCAAACCACATCTCGCGAACCTGGCTCTGAGGATTCTCCATAGCCTTAGTGAATACATTGCTCACCTTGCCTGTAGCACAAGGCATTGGCTGGTTCTTGATCTTGATCTTCATGCCCTGGTTAGGGAGAGAGGCAATATACTGCTCGATGAGTGGGAGGAGCACCTTCTCATCATAGTTGCCTACAAAGTAGAAAGTGAAATCCTTGGCATTACTGTAGAGCTGATGCCACATTTCGAGACAGGCATCATAATCGATGCTCTGGATGTCGGAAGCCTCAGGAATGCGAGCCAGTTTGCTACCCAGGTAAAGGGTGCTCTGTACTGAGTCCTGATATACAAGCCTAGGGTTATTGCTCTTGTTGGCAAGAACTGTAGTATAGGTATTCTTCATGTTGTCGAATGCCTTCTGATCCTTAGTAACATTGGTCATATTGAGATAAACCAGCTGCATCATCGTCTCAAGATCCTTAGGAGTGGTAGTACCGCTCAAACCGTGACGGAAGGTAGAGAAAGAGAAATCTACACCACATTGCTTGCCGGCAAGTGCCTTCTCCAAATCATTGCTAGAGAATTCGCCCAAACCGCTCAATCCCCATACGGCACTGGCATTCTGCGCATTGATAGGGTCATTCTGATAAGCTGCATAACCGATGTTGGCAGAAGCAGCAAACTGAATCTCATCGTCCTTGAAGTCTGTCTTCTTGATAATTACTTTGGCTCCGTTGGAGAGGGTAAGCTTCTTGAAGCCCAACTGCTTGTTCTCCTCCGTCTTCTTGATTTTGCCTGCCTTAGGTGCCTGAGCCATCAGCGGCTCCTGCTTCACATTGTCCACATAAGCCTCAAGCTTCTCGCTGCGCACCTGCTTCACGATGTCGGCAAGTTCCTGTTCGGTTGGATAAACGGCACCCTCTGCCTCGTGCATGAACACCATGCTTACAAGGTTGGTATCGGTAGTACAGATCAACTGCTTCACGGCACTGTTAACCACATCTACAGAAAGGCGTGGCACTACCATCTTATAGATCTGAGTTTCATCCTCTACAGAAGGAATTGGCTCGTTAGAGATGAAATGGTCAACATACTGAGTGGTAAACTGCTCATTCTTCATCTTGGCACGGTTCTCGTAAGTCTTGTCAACATGACTCATGAATTCGTCCTTGGCACGCTGATATTCAGAAGCCGTAAAGCCGAAATCATGCACGCGCTTAGCTTCGCGCATCAAGGCAGCATATGCCTCCTTCACCTTGCCCGGCTTAGCCACGCCTACCACTGAGAAAGCATTCTTTGTACTGGAAACCAGATAGTTGCCAATATCACTACCTCCCTGCAGGAATGGACAATCTGCCTCACGGGCCATCTCAGAAAAACGAGCATTGAGCATAGAGGTTGCCACATTCTTCAAATAACCCTCAAGCAGATATGGCAAAGTACCTTTCAATGAATCAGGAGTTGTCTCGTTCTTCATCATGATGTTGATGATGTCATACTGCTGCTCCTTGTTCTTATCCACTACGTAGATGGCTGTATCGTTATCAGCTACAGGAACAGGAATCACCTTAGCAGCATCCTTAGGCACCTTAATGCCTGAGAAAAGCTCCTTGATCTTGCCCTCAATATGGTTAACGTCTACATCACCAACAACGATAATAGCCTGATTATCCGGGCGATACCACTTACGATAGTAAGCACGGAGTGTTTCAGGCTTACATCCGTCGATAACGCTCATCAAACCGATAGGCAAACGATAGCCATACTTCTCGCCTTGATAGAGTTTAGGGAGAGCACGCTCCAACATGAGCTGCTGACCTACCATACGCATGCGATACTCGTTGTGAACCACATCGCGCTCATCCTCGATGGCCTTGGTGGTAAGCGAGATGCCATTGCTCCAATCCTTCAGGATGAGCATACATGAATCTACGGCAGAAACACGGGCAGTAGGCACATCGGTGAAGTAATAAACGGTCTTGTCAACACTGGTATAAGCGTTCAGATTACGGCCATACTCCACACCGATGCTCTGCAGATAGTTCTGGAGGGTATTGTCCTTGAAGTGCTCAGTACCATTGAAGGCAAGGTGCTCAAGGAGGTGAGCCAAACCGCGCTGGTCATCGTTCTCATTAATAGAACCTACTTTCTGGGCGATATAGAAGCTGGCTACATGCTCAGGATAACTGTTGTGGCGAATGTAATAGGTCAATCCATTGTCAAGATGACCAATCTTCACATTCTTATCCACTGGGATAGGTGGCATCTGCTGCGCCATCGCTGTTCCCACAGAGAGCAGCAACAGTGCTGCTGCGAAAATTTTTCTTAATCTCATTCTTCTCTGTTTATTAATAAATATGTAATTATTTGCTATTTCTGCTGCAAAATTACATAAAAATTAAAAGATTTGCAAGCATTTGGAAGATTATCTTTCCAAATGCCTGCAATCTTAACATAAAACTAACATTGGAAGCTCTTCATCCATGAGCCACGGAAGAGGCGGATAAGAAAGAGGATGCCACGGAAGGTAAGCTCCGTAGCCATAGCTATCCAAACTCCCTTCAAGCCATAGCTTTTCGAAAGCCCATAAGCCAGGGTAAGGCGCACCAGCCACATCGTGCTCAAGTTGATGGCGGCAGGCTTCATCGTATCGCCCGCACCCACGCAAACGCTATAGGTCACGATACTCGCAGCAAAGAAAGGCTCTGCAAATGCCTCGATTCGGAGGCAGACTGTACCCAGTTCCCGAATACTCTCCACCGGTGACAGCACCCCTATCATCTCCGGCGCAAAGACATACATCACTACGCCCATCAATGCCATCACTCCCATGCCCAATCCTACCGTCATATAAGCAAAATTCTTGCAGAGATTCATGCGTCCGGCACCATGCGTCTGCCCCACAAGCGTAGATGCTGCGTCGCCGATACCGTAACCCGGCATATAACAAAGGCTCTCAGCAGTGATGGCAAACGAATGGGCAGCAATGGCAATATTGCCCAATGGTGCCACAATCATGGTGCTCACTATCTGCGCACCGCTCATCAGGATATTCTGTATGGCTATCGGGATACTTATCTTGCAGGCGTGCCTTACATATTCCTCTACCCATCTGAACGGTACCCTATCCTGACGGAAATTGAGCAGACGGTTTCTGAATGCCGAAAGATAGAGATTGGGCAAAGAGATGCTGATATACGCCAAAGCCGTACCCATCGCTGCTCCCACCACACCCATCTTCATAATATAAATGAAGAGATAATTGAAAGCCACGTCACACAGACATATCAATACAGCCATGATGCTGGGCGTATGCATATTGCCTGCCGACTTGAGCATCATCTCGGAAATATGATACAGGAACACAAACGGCAATACTAGACTGTAAATCAGGAAATAGCGAGAGGAATTGGGAGCGATGTCCTCACCTCCACCCAGCCAATAAGGCAGATGGGAATGAATGCCTACACCGATAAGCGTAACGAAGAGGCTGAAAGCCACTCCACATATCAGGGCATGACGATATACCTGGCGAGCCTTCACCAGGTCGTTGGCACCAATGAAATGAGCTACCTGCACAGAGAAACCGGTGGCTGCTGCACTCAGCAAGCTACCTATCAACCAGGTTGTTGACTCGATAAGTCCTATACTTGCCGAAGCCTCAGCGCCTAGATGCCCCACCATCGAAGCATCAATAAAAAACATCAGCACGGTAGAAATCTGTGCCAGCATGGAGGGTACACTCAAACCAGCGATGAGATTCAGCTTCTCACCGCCTGTCATCGGGCGCCCTAAGCGGATAGACTCCATCAGATAATCTGTCTTATTCTTGAATAGCATTTTTTCTTCTATTTATGAATTTACACAATCTATTTATGAGTAAAACGTAAAATCTATCAATTTATGATTTAAACGTCACCTATTTATAATTTAAACGCAAAAAAGGCGACTCCAAAAAGGAATCGCCATTTTTATTTTTTTAATACATGTTTCGTACCTTTGTTTTTCCCAAAACTTATCTCCCACTGAAGCGGGACAGTACTGTCATTAACCTAGAATAAACAACCTATTTAACCTAACAAACTAAATACCTGTCGTCCTTGAATAAACAATCTTTCTTTACCTTAACTAACACCTAATATAAAAAAACTAACAACCTTAAACCTAAAAACTAAACCTATAAAATCTATTACCTAACTAAAAACCTAAAACTCATTTTTTCTGATGCAAAGGTACAACTATTTTTTGAAACTGCAATACTTTTTCCCATAAAAATGCATGAATCCAACATTTTTTGACGTAAATCAAAGATTTGTGTGCGAACACGAACACTTGTTAACACATCAGAAAGGTCTATTAACACAAAAAAGAAACGTTCCTGAGAATGCCATATCATGCAATCTCAGGAACGCTCCTCTTTATTTCCCTATATAAATAATTAAGGTATGAACTCCCATATATAATAGATATGAGCCCTATATATAAATAAGGTGTAATTTATGAAATCCTTACTCAGTAATCCAAGTACCCTGCTTCTTGCCTGCTTCTACTGCTCTCGAACCAGGTACTACCTGACCAATGCGGTAGTAGCTGTCCAATACTATCTCAAAGCGAAGCATTGAATAGGCAGGAATTGTGCTACTCGAACTCTGGGTTGTGCCATAAGCCAACTGATATGGCATGTAAACCATCCAGCGGTCGCCTATATGCATATTGAGCAATGCAGTGGTAAAACCATCCACAAGGCTATTTACCGCATAAGTTGCAACCTGAGCAGTCGTCTTATCGTATGTGCCATCAAAGGTCTTATCAAATACATAACCAGCAGGATAAGTATCTGTACCCAGCATTCTACCACGATAGCTCACCTTCACCGAATCGGTATACATCGGACAACCGCTACCCTTGCCCTTATCCAGAACATGAACAACGATATAATCAACATCCTTGTAAGTAAGAGAAACTGTATTACCGTTGGCATCCTTGTTAGGCGTCTGGTTTTGCAACGACCAGTTGAGTATCACCTTCCATTCATCGCTGCCGTTGGCTATCTGCTGACGGGCATACGCCAAAGTATCGGCAAAAGCCTTCTCGTTACGCTCCTGCCAGTTTGCATACTCATCTACGGTGTTGTCATCCTCGCTACATGATGACAGTACGAATACTGCCATCATGAGCAAGAAGAGATATTTAGAAATTCTTAATTTCATTACCAAGTTTCTTTAATACGCTAGTAATACTTACGCGTTCCTCGATGATGCTGCGGAGATCAGAAATTGCAACACGCTCCTGCTCCATGGTATCACGATAACGGAGAGTTACCTTATGATCATTTGGAGTCTCGTGGTCAACGGTAATACAGAATGGAGTACCGATGGCATCCTGACGGCGATAACGCTTACCGATGGAATCCTTAGGATCGCCATAGTGAGTGTTGAAGTGGAACTTCAACTCGTCAACAATCTCATGTGCCAACTCTGGCAAACCATACTTCTTATCCAATGGGAACACAGCACACTTAACAGGTGCCAAAGCCTCTGGCAAACGCAAAACAACACGTGTCTCGCCATTCTCCAGTTTCTCCTCGCAGTAAGAGTGGCACATTACGCTGAGGAACATACGGTCTACACCGATAGATGTCTCTACATCGTAAGGCACATAGCTCTCGTTCTTCTCTGGATCGAAGTACTTGATAGAGCGGCCGCTGTACTTCTCGTGCTGAGAAAGGTCGAAATTGGTACGGCTGTGGATACCCTCCACTTCCTTGAAGCCGAATGGCATCTTGAACTCGATGTCGGTAGCAGCATTAGCATAGTGAGCCAGCTTCTCGTGATCATGATAACGGTAGTTCTCGTTACCCATGCCCAGTGCCTCATGCCAAGCCAGACGAACCTTCTTCCAATACTCAAACCACTTCATCTCAGTACCAGGCTGGCAGAAGAACTGCATCTCCATCTGCTCGAACTCACGCATACGGAATACGAACTGACGGGCAACAACCTCGTTACGGAAAGCCTTACCAATCTGGCAGATACCGAATGGCAACTTCATACGACCGGTCTTCTGAACGCTCAAGTAATCTACGAAGATACCCTGAGCTGTCTCAGGACGGAGATATACCTTGCTTGTAGCATCGCTGGCAGCACCCATCTGGGTAGAGAACATCAGGTTGAACTGGCGAACGTCTGTCCAGTTCTTGGTACCGCTGATAGGGCAAACGATACCCTCGTCCTCGATAATCTGCTTCAGCATCTCCAGGTTAGGACCCTGCATAGCCTCAGTATAGCGGGCATGGAGGTCATCAAACTTCTTCTGGTTCTCCAGAACGCGAGGATTGGTTGCACGGAACTGAGCCTCATCAAAGCTATCGCCGAAACGCTTCTGAGCCTTGGCAATCTCCTTGGCAATCTTCTCCTCATACTTAGCCATGTGATCCTCGATGAGCACATCGGCACGATAACGCTTCTTTGAATCGCGGTTATCAATCAATGGGTCGTTGAAAGCATCTACGTGTCCAGATGCCTTCCATACTGTAGGGTGCATGAAGATAGCTGCATCGAGACCAACAATGTTCTCGTGCAACAACACCATACTCTGCCACCAGTACTGCTTGATATTGTTCTTGAGCTCAACACCATTCTGACCATAGTCATAAACGGCAGCCAAGCCATCATAAATTTCACTACTTGGGAACACGAAGCCATATTCCTTGCAATGGCTTACAATTTTCTTAAAAACATCTTCCTGTGCCATGATTAAATCTTATTTTTTTCAAATTTTCGGCAAAGATACTCTTTTTTCTCGAAAAAATGTTGTATTTTTGCCATAAATTAATAAAATAAGTATTAAAAGCTACATATGAGCGAAGAAATTAAAGATAAAAACGAGATAAATGAGGAAAATACGCCTCAAGAACACTCCGATTACAAACCGGTGAACCGTTTTGATGCTTCTGCCGTACATCACCTCAGCGGAATGTATCAGAACTGGTTCCTCGACTATGCATCGTATGTGATCCTGGAGCGAGCCGTACCTCATATCGAAGACGGATTGAAACCCGTACAGCGACGCATTCTCCACTCCATGAAGCGCATGGATGACGGAAGATACAACAAGGTGGCTAACATCGTGGGACATACGATGCAGTTCCACCCTCACGGAGATGCATCTATCGGAGATGCCCTCGTACAAATGGGACAGAAAGACCTGCTCATCGACACACAGGGTAACTGGGGCAATATCCTCACGGGCGACCGTGCAGCCGCTCCCCGATACATCGAGGCACGACTCTCTAAATTCGCCCTGGATGTAGTATTCAACCCTAAAACTACCGATTGGCAACTCTCCTACGACGGAAGAAACAAAGAACCTATCACCCTGCCAGCCAAATTTCCACTGCTTTTGGCACAAGGTGCCGAGGGTATCGCCGTGGGATTGAGCAGCAAGGTATTGCCGCATAACTTCAACGACCTTTGCGATGCAGCCATCCACTATCTCAAGGGAGAACCTTTCAGTATCTACCCCGATTTCCCTACTGGTGGTGCCATCGACGTAAGCAAATACAACGATGGGCAGAGAGGTGGTGTTCTGAAGGTAAGAGCCAAGATTGACAAACTCGACAACAAGACGCTCGTCATCAGCGAGATACCATACAGCAAAACCACGGTAAGCCTCATCGAAAGCATTACCAAGGCAGTAGAAAAGGGAAAAATCAAGGCTCGTAAGATAGAAGACGTCACATCGGCGAATGTAGAAATCCTCGTACATCTTACTCCTGGTACTTCTTCGGATAAGACGATGGATGCACTCTATGCCTTCAGCGATTGCGAAATCAACATTTCGCCCAACTGCTGCGTCATAGAGGACAACAAACCAAAGTTCCTCACCGTGAGCGATGTACTCAGACATAGCGTTGACCGCACAATGGGATTGCTCCGCCGCGAATTGATGATACGTAAGGGTGAGCTGGAAGAGCAGCTCTTCTTCTCTTCGCTTGAACGCATCTTCATCGAGGAACGCATCTACAAGGAGCGCAAATTCGAGCAGAGCAAGAGTCAGGATGAGGTAGTGGCATTCATCGATTCAAAACTGGAGCCTTTCAAGGACCAGATCTTCACTGCAGAGGTTGATGGCAAGGGAAATGTGGAATACTCCTTCCACCGTGACATCACAAGGGAAGACATCCTCAAACTCCTGGAAATCAAAATGCAGCGCATCCTGAAATACAACAAGGATAAGGCTGATGAACTCCTGATGAAAATCAAGGCAGAATTGGCAGAAATCGAAAACGACCTCGCCCACATGACCGATGTTACCATCAACTGGTTTGAATATCTCAAGGGCAAGTACGGAAAGATGCATCCAAGAAGAACCGAAATCAGAAACTTCGATACCATAGAGGTAACCAAGGTGGTGGAAGCCAACCAGAAGCTCTACATCAACCGACAGGAAGGCTTCGTTGGTACAGGATTGAAGAAGGATGAATTCGTATGCAACTGCTCTGACCTCGACGACATCATCATCTTCTACAAGGATGGAAAATTCAAGGTAACCAAGGTTGCCGACAAGATATTCGTGGGCAAGAACATCCTCCACGTTCAGGTGTTCAAGAAGAACGACAAGCGAACCATCTACAACTGCGTATATCGTGATGGCAAGCAGGGCGACTACTTCATCAAGCGATTCAACGTAACCGCTATGACGCGCGATAAGCTCTACGACATCACGCAGGGAACTCCGGGAAGCCGCATTATCTACTTCACCGCCAATCCAAATGGCGAAGCAGAAATCATCAAGGTAACGATGGAACCGGATCTGAGCAAGAAACGCCAAAGCATCTTCCTGGAGAAAGATTTCTCTGAAATCCTCATCAAGGGACGTGCTGCCAAGGGCAACCTGCTCACCAAGCGCACCATCCGCCGCATCGGATTGAAGAGCCACGGACACAGCACCCTGGGAGGAAGGAAGGTATGGTTCGACCCTGATGTAAACCGCATCAATTATGATGAGAACGGCAGATTCCTGGGAGAATTCAACGATGAAGACTCAATCCTTGTAGCATTAGACAATGGCGAATTCTACATCACCAACTTCGATGTGAACAACCATTACGAGGACAACATCCTGAGATTGGAGAAATGGGATGAGCACAAGATATGGACAGCCATCCTCTATGATGCCGACAATCAGGGTTATCCATACATCAAGCGATTTACGATGGATGCCACCAAGCGCCATCAGAATTTCATGGGTGAGAACCCTAACTGCAAGCTCATCCTCCTCACCGATACCCCATTCCCTCGTATCAAGGTCACCTATGGCGGTGTAGACGCCATTCGTCCTGCCGAGGAAATCGATGCCGAGCAATTCATCGCCCAGAAGAGCTTCAAGGCAAAGGGTAAGCGCCTGACGACATTCAAGCTGGAGAGCATAGAAGAACTGGAGCCGACAAGATTCCCGGAGCCATCACCAGCCGATGATGATTCATCGAATGATGACTCTAATGCATCTTCCTCTTCAGAAGTCTCAGAAGAAAATCTCGACCCTGATGCTGGCAAAAGCGAACAGCAGGTTATTGATGAGTTAACTGGTCAAACCAACCTCTTCTCCGAAAAGGATTTCGAAGAAGAAAAAAAAGACAAAGATTGGTTATCAAAGCAATAGAGACTCAAAAAAAATCCCGTAAAGGATTTCGATGTATAAAAAAGGGAGCTTAAAGCATCAATTGCCTTAAGTTCCCCTTTTTCTTTATATATAATATATACGCTGCAGCAAAGAATGCGCCTTTTACTTCTTATATTCCTGCAGCTTCCCCAGGCAATAAGCCTTGAAATCACTCCAGTGATAATAAGGTGCTATATCGCTCTTGATAGGAAGTGTTGCCTCATCCTCGCAAAGCAAAACCTTCACCAGCACATCGTTTGCCTTGTTGCGATAGAACACAAACTGAAGGTTAGTAGCCATCGGAGTAATCTTATAATCAAACCACTGGGTAGCCACCTTCTCCGGATCCTTGATCTCCTCGCCATATCCGTTCAGGTTCAGAAGACAAGTGAGCGGAGTGACCATCGTATCATGACCATATCTCAAGGTTGCACCCGGATGCTGAAGAGCAATACAGCTATCAGCCTTCTCGATGATATCCATGAGAAGATTACGCTGAGAGAATGGCTGAACATTGCCCGTATAAGGCGAATTGCCATAAGATACCTGCCATCCTAAATTGCTCTGCAACCAATTCTGATAAAGCTCCTCCTCTGTAAAGAGATCATAGAGAGATACCTTACCTCTCAACTCTGTACCCTGAATAGAGCTTGCCATCTCATAGAGACGCCAGTTAAGATCACTTTGGTCGATATTCTGCTTCACCCAAACAGGGTCGTTGAAAAGTTCCTGCATCACTCGGCTATAGCAGGCATGCTTTCGGGCAAAATCCTCTCTTACCACTCTTCTTCCCACACTATGCTTCAAGCTATCCAGATATCTATCGCCCTGATTCATGTAATACATGTCGTGATCGCTGGCATCATGGAAGATATGGAGTTTCGGATTCATGCGAAGCATCTGATGTAAACCGTTCTCCATAGAAAGGATGCATCGGATAACCAATGTGCTTCGAGCCTCAATATTCGCATTACCGGCAAAAATCTCAGGGAATCGCTCCATCATTCTTCGGGTAATACCCTGATGCTGCAAAGCACCAAGTGGAGTCAACTCGCCATCGCGTCCCTTCGCCTCTTCACGAATCATCTTCACCTTTGCTAATGTCTCCTCACCTTTGGCGGTCAATTTACCCTCCTGCTTCGCCTTCAACAGAGAGAAATAAGGCACATCATACGCCTTTTTGCCAATCATGAATCGGGAGCCATGACGGCCATAGTGGCTCAGATAGAAAGGTTTGTATCCTTTAGGAGCAGGAGTCAACTGCTTCTGAGGTCCGCGATAAGCCACATAGTTACTACCTGAGAGCGTAATGTCTCTCTTAAAATCCTCCTGAGGAGTCTGGGCCGTCATAGGCATCGCAAAAGCAAGAGATGCCCACAATAATAGATTCTTTGCGTTCATTGTTACTACTTAATTTTATCTGTTATTTTCCTTCTTACCAGTTCATCAAGTTCTTTAGGAATGGCAACAATTCCTTTGCCATCTTTTGATGCTGCAACTTGCTAGGATGCCAGCTGGCACCATATCCCAAGTCGCCTTTCTGAAAAGTGAAGTCAAAGCGATAAATCTCCTTATCCCCCAGCTTCTTCGCCTTCTTTATCTTGCCTTTTTTATCCACTACCGTCTTATTCACCAAAGTGAAACCGCTCTTGTTGGCATCTGCGCAGATTCTGTCAAGGGCAGCTCTCTGCTCGCTACTCTCCTTCTTCCCGAGCATAGGTCCTGTCAGGAGCACAATCTTGGCATCAGGATATTTACTTCTCACGGTAGTAAGGAACATGCGGTAATTCTTCTCATAAAGCTGAATATCATAATTATCCGTAGAAAGGTCATTGGTACCTAGGTTGATGCAAACCAGTTGTGGCTGATACTTGGCAAAATCCCATTTCTCATCATGCTTATTAAATAAGGTATATTCATACTGCCAAGGCATATTCTCTGCAGAACCCGTCTTAGGACCATCATAGTTGCGATATACACCGATACCACTGCGGGAGATCGAAGTATGCTGCGCCTTCAGGCTATCGCTTACGATATTGGCATAAGTCAGCCAATGGTTCTCCGTCTCATCCTCAAAAGGATCGCTCATCTCGATGCTCTCTACACCATATCCGCAAGTGATAGAATTACCGATGAACTCTATCTTTCGCTCAGACAAAGCTGGAGCCTCAACGAGTTTACAACCCTTATCCAACACGAATCCACGGAACTCTGGGTTGCGGAACAATCCCTCTATCACATACATCACCTTCACATGATGCACGCCCTTTGGCAAGGCTGTAGCCAGCGTAACCACCGAATCACGTTCTGCATTGAATCCTACCTTAAAAGGTTCACTGCCATCAACTTGTGCCATGAAATATCCCGTCATCGGACGGCACATCATCTTCAAAGAAGACCCCTGGAAGTTTGCCTCAATGGTAGTACCTGGGAAATTGAAGCTAGCCACATCCGGATTCTTCCCGAAGCTCACACGTCCCATGTATTGAATCATGGGATGAGATGCCTTCACCACCTCTCCCTCGACAGGAAGCGTGGTAGAAGTCTTTCCATTACCAGCGAAGGCAGCAGCGCTCAGCATTATTGCCATCAATAACAAATTCATTTTTTTCATCATGATTATTTTTAGTTTGCCTGCAAAAGTACCATTATTTCTTGTAAAAAACGAACAAAACCGCTTTTTTCTGCTCATTTCTTCTTTTTATTCATTTTTTTGTTGTACCTTTGCACTCACGAATGCGCTTGTGGCGAAATTGGTAGACGCGCTAGACTTAGGATCTAGTGGTTCAGGCCGTGTAGGTTCGAGTCCTATCAGGCGCACATAAGAAAATCCTAACTGCTTGATAATAAGCAGTTAGGATTTTCTGTTTCTAGAAATTGCCAACATTTTGCCAACATAATTCCAAACTAAATTGAATCGGTTGGCAAAAGCAAGGCTTCATTTTACATACTTTCACACTATTTCTTGCGATTACACACACCACTTTAGTTTATCCCCATACATAGAGTTTTTCGCCCAAAACTGAAAAAATCACTAAGAAAATACATTTTCCTCCCAAAGATATGCCCTACTTTCAAAGAAAAATATTATCTTTGTATCAAAATAAACATTTTATTCATAATGGAGTATATTGATTTCAAAAGACTGATAGATGCTCTGACCGCCAAGCCAAAAGAGACGGAGTGGTTAGAGTTCAAACATAATTTTCATTCTAAGGAAGAGATTGGCGAAAGAATCTCTGCCCTGTCAAACAGTGCCTATTTGAGCAATATGCCGTTTGGTTACATCGTATTTGGCATTGATGACGAAAGCCATGACGTAATTGGCACAGACTTATATGGTAAACAGAAAATGGTAGGCAACGAAGAACTGGAATCCTGGTTGTCAACCCGTCTGAATCCCCGTATTGATTTCGAAATAATCGATGATTTTGATTATGAAGCCAACGGGCATGTCTGCATCTTCAAAATACCAGCTACAACAAACCGCCCTGTAAGTTTCCTGCATGAGTCTTATATCAGAGTGGGTACCATTACCCGAAAGTTGAAAGACTTTCCGGCTAAAGAAGCCAAAATATGGAAAGGTGGTCAGAAGTCATTGGAAAAGATAGTCTTGAAAAAGGGCTTGTCAGGACAGGATGTGTTTTCTTTTCTCAGTGCAGAAGTGTACTTTGACATGATGAACTTGCCACTTCCACAAGATATCAATGGTATCTTAGACCGATTTCTGTCAGAGAACCTGATTACCAAAGATGAAATCGGATATGGAATTACCGAACTTGGCGCAATTCTGTTTGCCAAACACCTTTCCGACTTCGATGGCTTGAAAAGAAAAATGGTTCGAGTCATTGTCTATAAAGGCAAGGGAAAGATTGAAACATTTCGCGAGAAATCATTCGATAAAGGTTATGCCATTAGCTTCGAGGAAATGATTGCATGGATAAACAGCCAACTTCCTGCCAACGAAGAAATTGGTCAAGCTCTAAGAAAGGATACGCGTATGTACCCAGAGATTGCGATACGTGAGCTAACTGCAAATATGATTATCCACCAGGATTTTGCAGAACAGGGATTTCCTATGATTGAAATATACTCCGACCGCATTGCGTTCTCCAATCCCGGGCAACCGCTTATCAGCGTAGAGCGTTTCATCGATGAGTACCAATCCCGAAACGACTCTCTCGCCGACATCATGCGCCGCATAGGTATCTGTGAAGAGAAGGGAAGCGGTATGGACAAGACTATCTTCTATGTAGAATTATACCAGTTACCTCCTATCCGCATCCAACTTCAAGAAACACGAACGGAAGCTACCGTTTTTACCTACCGTAAGTTTGCCGATTTGGATAAGTCTGAAAGAGTAATGGCTTGCTATCAACACGCTTGCCTCAGGTATGTTTCAAACGAGAAGATGAACAACCAATCTCTCCGAGGCCGCTTGGGCATTGAGGATAAGAACTACCCGATGGCTTCCAGAATCATAAAGGATGCCTTGGAAGCAAAGATGATAAAAGAAGAAAACGCCGAGGGCAATAACCGACATAATTACATCCCGTATTGGGCATAACTCATGTAACCGGCATGTAACTGGCATGTAACTGGGCGACTCGAAACAGCCCTAAAACAGAGCAAAAACCCTTTAAAACAGTGCTTGGCGCATGTAACTGGCATGTAACTGGCATGTAACTGAATAAAAGAAGGCTCGTATGGACAATGCTAGTTTTCAAACAGAGTTTATACATAAAAAATAGATAAAATGAATTTATTGGAAATATTAAAGAAAATATTTTCTTGTGTCATACCACAAGCTGCTTCAGAAGGAGATATGGATTCTGTATCTCCCTCTGATAAAACTAATGATACGGTTTCTGCAGACGATGCAGAAGTAGAAGATATGGATTCAGTATCTCCCTCTGACAAAACTAATGATGCCGCTTCTGCAGACGATGCAGAAGTAGAAGATATGGATCCTATATCTCCCTCAGACAAAACTAATGATACTGCTTCTGCAGACAATGCAGAAGTAGAAGGTATTCAATCTGTTGTCTTAAAAAGAAGTAAAGCAGAAGTAATAGAAGGATATGGCCAAGTTCGGACAATGGCAGATATTCTTATAAGTATGAATGATCAATATCATTTTCATAGCAGTGAAGAAGCTGTTGCCGCTGTTATGAAATTTATTGGATCGCAAAGTCCATGTCATTTTGCAATCTCTGGGAAGGCGTTTCATTTTATAGCTGATGCACTTTATTCTTCTAAAGCATTTGTAGATAGAAGGTTAAATAAAGATGCCTTTTTGGATAACTTCACTATTTCTCAGTTTGAAAAGAACTGGGATAATGCAATGTACCGATACTATTACGCTAAAATATGGAAACTAATTTGCTATTTTGATGAGTTTAGAAGATATACATCTCCTGGGCAAATTTATAGGGATTTGAAAAAAACAATATCTCCGGAGTATTTTGGTTACAGAGGATACCCACAACATTTCTTTAGATGTGCTATAGAAGAGGCGTGGGAGAAAATAGCTCCAAATAATTCAATTGATCCGGTTTTGCTTGACAAGTATATGTTTAGAAATCATGAAGTAGCTATTCAAACACTAGGCCTGGAAGCTACTATACGCAAAGATTTCGTTCAGGACTATTGTCACACCGATGTGTATTTTCCACAGAAAGTTGGTTCTGCTCCTGTTTATATTGAGAGAATTGTTGGAAATAGAAGAATGTTTTTAAAATCTTGTGGAGAAGGAAAAGGTCCTAACAATAATCCAGAGTTATTGGAATTCAATATTGCATGTAGATTGTTACTGGAGGACTCTAAGTACGATATTTGGGAAGATAAAAACCAATCAATGTTATTCGTCCCTAAAGAGGATATATCTTTACCTGCTTATTATTGCAGTTATTATTCCTGTGGAAAAATATTATTCGAGGGCAATGACCATAAAAAGGAATTTCTAAAAGAAGGAATCAAAGGCAGGCAATTAATGAATGAGAATGGCAGAAAAGATCTCATAAAACACTTCAGTCATGAAAATATTCAATAGTGATATACTGATAAAAAAGACGAGCTGCAACTGTGCGGATTTGCCAGAACATCAAATTCCCCCATCTGTCAACCTCTTTGTGAAGGTGACTAAAGGGTGTAATGCCCATTGTGCTTTTTGTAGTAATGCAGGATGCCAAAGTCCAACATCTTTGTTTGATATAGAAAAAATGATTCGCATCATATATGAACTAAAAAGCAAAGGAATCATTGTAAATCGAATGAATATTACCGGAGGGGAACCATCTGTGGTTTCCCCTTTGGTTGTTCGTATTCTTGATGCCATAGACAAAGAGCATTTTGATGATGTACACTTACATCTTAATACCAATGGGGTTACTGTGCAAGCACAAGACTTGATGCAACATCCTCGTTGGGATAGTATTTCCATGTCATTGCATCATTATGACGTCAATCGTTTGTCTGACTTATATGGATGTGAAATACCAGCACATTTATTACATTTTACTGGTGTAGATAAGCAGAAGATAAACTTTAGCTGCAATCTTATAAAGGGATACATTGATAATAAGGAAGAAGTTCGGAAAATGCTTGATCTAACTTTAGATACAGGTATCCGTCGCATAGGATTTGTTGCCCTTATGCCAGTTAACAGCTTTTGCAAAGAACATTTCATTGATATTGATGATATTCCTTTTGAAGAAATACCGCATGTTTATTTTACTGGGGCAAAAGATAGGGGAACGGATTGCAAATGCAGCAATTATCTTTACAACAAGAATCTCAGGATCTTAGAGATTTATATGCGCAATTATGCAAATCCACAATATTGTGAATCATCCCTTGTCTATGATGGAGCGTATCTTCGCCAAGGTTTTTATAATAACAATATTATTTATTGACAGAATGGTTAATTTCACTGAAATATTTGAAATCAGAAAGAATGACTCTCGCTGGAATACCTCTTATCCACTTTCTCCGGACGATTGGAATATATATCGTGTACCAGAAGAATTGTCATTTTCTGAAGAAGAAGAGTTGTCTTTCTATATTCATATTCCATTTTGCAAAAAGCTATGCTCTTTTTGTGAATATGCAAGAATGCTTTGCCCTAGCGTGAAGCTGCAGGATCAATATGTAGATACATTAAAGCATGATGTTTTTACTTTTATGGAAAAATACCCGTCTATCAAGCTTTGCGGACTTGATGTAGGAGGGGGAACTCCAACTGCCCTGAGCGACAAATCGTTTGAGAATTTGATGAGTTTATGTAGCTCAGCCATGAGCGCTTTAACCATATCAGACAGTTTTACACCTAGTATTGAGGCTACATTTGAAACCTTGACAGCTCAAAAAGTTGATTTGTTGACATCTGCAGGTTTTAAGCGAGTATCACTTGGAATACAATCAACTTCTTCTGAAGTACTGTCATGCAATCATCGTGATTCACCGGATCTTGAATATATGAAAAAGTCAATCTCTATGTTGCATGATAAAGGTGTCTGCATTGTAAATTTAGATATGATGTATGGGTTGAAGGGACAGTCAATAGACAGTTTTCGCAAAGACATGCAAACTTTAAAATATCTACAGCCAGAGCAAGTTACAATTTATGAACTACGCACTAATATGATTAATGAACAAGTTCACAGGGGGTGTAATTTAAACTGTGTCAAGGCTTGTTCTTAACTTTCATTCCCACTCCCTGCTGGGGGCATGCCCCCAGCAGGGAAGCCTTTTCGGCTGCAAAGTTACATAATT